>NZ_CP063110.1:1090000-1390000 GCF_014931275.1 Haemophilus parainfluenzae | reverse complement strand
CAATTAAATTGATTTGACTTTTCTATCAATCAAACCTATCCGCCAATAAAAACTGTAAAACTGCATCCATTCTTAAATGCGGAATGCTTTCACCTTGTTGTAAAACTTGAGGTTCAAAGGAATCAAAATCAAAAGATTGTTTTGACCAGAACTCTGCACTAGGTAGTTTACTTGGTACAGACCCCGGATAAAGCGTAATAAGTTGCTTATCTACAGAACGCACTCCTTGAATAGCTTTGATTTGTTTACCGTTTTGATTAACTAAAACTTGTTTTGTCGCTCGAATCGCAGCAATTGCCGTGTATTCTGTATCAATCCCTTCAAATTCAACATGACGACCGCCCTCTTGCACCAATTGGCGCATCAGACTAATTAAGTTTTGAATTTGATCTGTTGTGATATGATCGGCTTTTGTTGCCACAAACATGAGCTTATCAATATTCGGGGAAAACAAACGATTAAGTAAATTGCGCTTCCCATAATGGAAATTTTTGAAAAGCTGATTAAGCCCTGTTTGCATATCGATAAAAGCTTGTTGGCTATGATTTAGTGGTGTTAAGCAATCGGCTAAAATCACTTGGCGATCAAAAGTAGAAAAATAATTTTCATAAAAGCCTTTCACCACCTTATTACGATAATAATCATATCGCTTATTCAACACGGCAAAATAGCTATTGGATTTCGCCTCTCTTTTCAGTTTTGACCATTGTTCTTCCGACAAATGCAATAAGGGGAAAAATTGTAATACAGGTGCGCCTTCTAATTCCCCAGGCAAGACAAATCGGCCAGGTTGAATAAATTGCATTCCTTCTGCTTTGCAGGCAAGCAAATAATCGGTATAAGATTTTGCAATCTGCGCTAAAACATCTTCATTGACGACCGCACTTAGGTCGAGCTTTTTCAGTTTATCCAACCAATCTTGAGCAAACTGCTGGCGAATACCTGATGTAATTTTGGCTTGTTCAAATGACCATTGTTGAAAATCTAAATTCAGCAAAGGTAAATCTAATAGCCATTCACCAGGATAATCAAAAATATCCAAATATAATGTGCCACGTTCTTTAAAATGGCGAAGTAAGCCCGATTGGCGTTCAAAACGAATAGCAAGGCGTGTTTCACTTACGCCTCGAGTAGATTGGCACCACTGTGGTGGATTATTCATTAAATCATTGAGATTCGCTTCATAATCAAAACGTGGAATACTTAAATCCTGCTGAGGAACACGTTTTACCGCTAAAATAGATTGATTTCGAGCAGCCTCAAATAAAGGAAGATGAGCATTTCCCTCTTGATTAATATGTAACAATTGATTAATCAAACTCGTAATAAAAGCCGTTTTACCGCTTCGACTTAGCCCTGTCACAGCCAGACGCAAAGTGCGGTCAAATCCACGATTGATTATTTGATTAATTTCCCGATTAATTGATTTAAACATATCCTAAAAATCCAATAACTAGCCATTTTTGCCAAGATATTTTACAATTCACTCAATTTATCACAAAACGGTCTTTAATAATAAAGCTATGTTACGTCGAAATGTCACTTTTTGTTTTTTATTGTGTGGGTTGAGCCAAATTAATCTGGCACAAGCCGCCCCAAGCATACCCAAAATGCTGACAGAAAACGGCTTAACCTACTGCACGAATGCATCGGGCTTTTCCTTTAACCCGCAAACCGCTGATGCCGGCACTAGTATGAATGTAGTGACGGAACAAATTTATAACAAATTGTTTGATATTAAAGACCATAGTGCAGCGCTTGTTCCTGTGTTAGCACAATCCTATTCTCTTTCATCTGATGGTAAACAAATTCTCATTAATCTTCGTAAAGGGGTGAAATTCCATCGTACTCCTTGGTTTACACCAACTCGTGACTTTAATGCCGAGGATGTGGTCTTTTCGATTAATCGTGTTTTAGGGCATGATACTTACTTGCCTACATTTTCAGATAATGAAGTAACCTATAAAAATCCACAATATAGAATCTTCCACGAACAAGCTAAGAAGGTACACTTTCCGTATTTTGAAAGTATTAAGCTGAATCAAAAAATTAAAAGCATCACAGCAACGAATCCTTATCAGGTCAAAATTGAACTGTTTGAACCCGATGCCTCAATTCTGTCGCATCTTGCTAGCCAATACTCTATTATTTTCTCGCAAGAATATGCATATCAATTAAGTGCGGATGATAATCTCACCCAATTGGATACGCATCCTGTGGGCACGGGCCCTTATCAAGTAAAAGATTACGTGTATAATCAATATGTTCGCTTGGTTCGCAATGAGGATTATTGGAAAAAAGAAGCCAAAATCAAAAATATTATTGTGGATCTTTCGGCGGATCGTACAGGGCGTTTAATTAAATTCTTTAATAATGAATGTCAAATCGCGTCTTATCCTGAAGTCAGCCAACTCGGTTTGCTAAGTGAGAAGGACGACCGTTATTATCTTCAATCTACGGATGGAATGAACTTGGCCTATTTGGCTTTCAATTTCCAAAAGCCATTAATGCAAGATAAAACTATTCGTCAAGCCATTTCGCAAAGCTTAAACCGTTTTAGAATTGTGCGAAATATTTACCACAATACAGCAACCGTAGCGAATAACATTATCCCTGATATTTCTTGGGCTTCTGCGATTAATACGCCTGATTTTTCTTATGATTATCAGCCCTCAGAAGCGGAAAAAACGTTACGCGATAAAAAACTCACGTTAAAGATGTGGGTAATAAACGAAGAGCAAGTATATAACCCTGCACCAATAAAAATGGCGGAGCTCATTAAATGGGATTTAGCCAAAGCAGGAGTGGATGTTAAAGTGCGGTCAGTAACACGCACGTTTTTAATCGAACAATTACGCAAAGGGACTGAAGATTACGATTTAATCTTAACGGGTTGGCTTGCTGGAAACCTTGATCCTGACGGTTTTATGCGCCCGATTTTAAGTTGTGATACACAAAAGGAAATCACTAATCTATCCAATTGGTGTAACCCTGAATTCGATAAGATGATGGATCACGCACTATCCACCAATCATTTATATGAACGGTCTAAAGCGTATAACAATGCGCAAGAGCTCATTTTAAACGAATTACCTATTGTGCCAATTGCAAACGTAAAACGACTTTTAGTCGCACGTGGTAATGTAAAAGGAATTGAAATGACCCCATTTGGTAGCATCAATTTTTCTACCTTGTATTTCATGAAAAATAAGGAGAAAAAATAATGCTCTTTTCAGCAATTCGTTATGTCATTTGGGTAAGCATTTTATTATTGGTTTTATCCGTATTAAGTTTTGTGATTTTAATGCGAGATCCGCTCAATGCTGATCTTGTCACAAACAACATTTATAGTGCTTATTATCATTACCTTACATCATTGTTACAGGGCGATTTAGGGATTACCTATAACGGCGGAGAATCGTTAAAAGATTTAATTTTTACTGTATTACCACCCACATTAGAGCTCTGTTTTACCGCACTTTTATTGGCTTGCATCTTAGGTATTCCTCTCGGCGTATTAAGTGCGGTCTATAATCAGCGTCCTTGTGCACGCGCATTGCAAAGTATCTCTAATGTTGGTTTATCTATTCCTATTTTCTGGTTTGCCCCGATTTTACTCTATGTCGCAGCGATTCAAAGCTGGGAGATTGCAGCCATCGGGCAGTATAATTTGCTGTATGAAATCAAACCTATCACAGGCTTTCCTACCATTGATATGTGGTTTGTTGATGTCCCTTACCGAACCAAAATCGTACAAAACGTTTTACAGCATTTAGCCTTACCGACATTAGTGCTTTGTATTCTGCCGACAATGGAATTTATCCGCATCATTCAGCAACGAGCTGATTATTTACTTCAACAAGAATATGCCAAAGCGGCTGTAACACGTGGATGGTCGAAATGGACGATTTTAAAACGTTACGTTTTTCGTAATACATTTCCATTATTGATTCCACAGCTTACTCGCGTATTTACCTTAGTATTAACACAATGTATGTTGGTAGAAAACGTTTTAGGTTGGCCAGGAATCGGGCGTTGGCTGATTGATGCCGTGACCCAACAAGATTACAACAGTATTTCGGCTGGAGTCGTAGTGATCGGTGTTTGCATCATCATTATTGATACCTTAGCCAAGTCACTGATGTTTATGTTAGATCCATTTAATAAGAAGGGCTGGTATGCAAGATAGAGAACCTGATGAATTTCGCGAAAGCACCTCCCTCTTGCAAATTTGGTTGCTTTTCCGCCAAAATCGTGTGGCATTATTTAGTTTCTACTTATTTTTTATCCTGATTTTGGTCGCTATTTTCCCGAAACTCATCATGCCTTATAGCGAAAGCATGGAGTTTGTGGGAGAAGAATTGATGCCGCCATCTTGGGTTGAAAAAGGTCGTATTGCCTTTTTCTTTGGCACGGACGATCTTGGCCGAGATGTACTCAGTCGATTAATAATGGGGACACAATACACTCTTGGTTCATCCCTTTTGGTGGTTATCGCTGTGGCAATTATTGGGGGCGCACTAGGTATTCTCGCGGGTATGTCTGGCGGGATTAAAGCGCGTTTTTTAGGTCATTTTTTTGATGCTTTTTTATCGATTCCTATTTTGCTGATTGCCATTATCATTTCCACGTTAATGGAACCAAGCTTAATGAATGCCATGTTTGCTACCCTATTAGCTATTTTGCCGTATTTTGTGCATGCAATTTATCAAGCGATTCAGCAAGAGCTGAAGAAAGACTATGTTCTCTTACTAAGATTAGATGGGATTTCAAATTGGGAGCTATTAAAAAGCACAATTTTGCCGAATATTAGTGCTATCTATACGCAAGAAATCGCTCGCGCATTTGTGGTCGCTATTTTAGATATTACAGCATTAAGCTTTATTTCTCTTGGTGCTCAACGCCCTATGCCAGAATGGGGGGCGATGATAAAAGACTCACTGGAGTTAATTTATCTTGCGCCTTGGACTGTTTTATTACCTGGTTTTGCTATTATTTTTACCATTTTATTAAGCATTATTTTTACTAACGGATTGTGTCAAGCAATCAATAAATATTACGAGTAACCCATGGCGCTGTTAGATATTCGCAATCTTAATATTGAAATTCAAACACCAAACGGCCGCATAAAAATTGTGGACAGCGTCAATCTTTCGCTTAATGAAGGTGAAATTCTAGGACTTGTCGGTGAGTCAGGCTCCGGTAAAAGTTTAATCGCTAAAGTAATCAGCAATTCCATCAAAGACAACTGGATTGTCACCGCTGACCGTTTTCGTTTTAATGATGTTGAATTACTTAAACTGACACCTAATCAACGTCGAAAAATCGTCGGAAAAGAAATCTCAATGATTTTCCAAGATCCATTAAGCTGCCTTGATCCAAGTCGAAAAATTGGGAAACAACTCATCCAAAGTATTCCAAACTGGACGTTTAAAGGCCGTTGGTGGCAATGGTTTGGTTGGAAAAAACGTCGCGCAATTGAATTGCTACACCGTGTAGGGATTAAAGACCACAAAGACATTATGGCGAGTTATCCTGATGAGCTCACTGAAGGTGAAGGTCAAAAGGTGATGATAGCTATAGCAGTGGCGAATCAACCTCGATTACTAATTGCGGATGAACCCACTAATTCTTTGGAATCCATTACGGCATTGCAAATTTTCCGCTTGCTTTCAAGTATGAACCAAAACCAAGGTACGACAATTTTATTAGCCAGTAACGATCTTAAAAGTATCAGCGAATGGTGTGATAGTATTTCCGTCCTTTATTGTGGGCAAAATACAGAGTCTGGGCCAACCGACCAAATATTAGAAATGCCTCACCATCCTTATACGCAGGCATTGCTCTACTCTGTGCCAGATTTTAGTCGTCCTTTAAGTTTTAAAAGCAAATTAGGGACACTAGAAGGCACCGTACCGATTTTGGAACAAATGCCGATTGGTTGTCGTTTAGGGCCACGTTGTCCTTTCGCTCAACGTGAATGTATTCAAAAACCAAGCCGCTATCGCATTAAACAGCATGAGTTCTCCTGCCATCATCCGATAAATCTTCGAGAACGGCAGTTTAAAGATAAAGTAGCCGCTTCACCGCTTACGCTTAACACTGAATCAAAAGGAAACGAATAATGCCATTATTAAAAGTGGAAAATCTCAGTAAAACCTTTGATGGTCCAGCCAAACTTTTTGGGTCTGAGCAGTTTTATGCGGTAAAGAACGTCAGCTTTTCGCTTAGTCGGAAAGAAACACTTGCGATTATTGGAAAAAATGGCTCAGGAAAATCGACCTTAGTGAAAATGATCGCAGGGATTACGCCCCCTACTTCGGGGAAAATCTTATTTAATGATTTACCGCTCCAATTTGAAGATTTTCACTATCGTGCACAACATATCCGAATGGTTTTACAAGATGCAAATTCAGCGTTTAATCCTCGGTTGAATATTGGCCAAGCCTTAGATGCACCGCTGCGATTAATTACCGACTGGGATGAAGAAACACGTAATCAAAAGATCTTTGAAACCCTTTCGTTAGTAGGACTTTACCCTGATTACACCAATCTTAAAATTAAACATCTCTCTGTTAGTCAAAAACAGCGGATCGCTTTGGCTCGTGCACTCATTCTGCAGCCTGAAGTGATTATTATCGATGACGCACTTGGTACATTAGATGCCTCCGTTCGTGTTCAATTGCTTAATCTAATTCTAGATTTACAAGAACATTTGGGTATTTCCTATATTTATGTCGGACAACACTTAGGGATTATCAAACATATTGCGGATCAAGTCTTGGTGATGGATGAAGGTGAAATTATCGAATCAGGTACACCAAGAGAAATCTTTACCAATCCTCAAAACAATATTACCCGCCTTCTTGTGGAAAGTCATTTTGGTCAATTGCTCGATGAAAATGCTTGGCAAACAACCACTTCCTAATCATCTTCAAATACAAGTTAGGCATAGACATCTCAAAAAAACGTCTTTAAAATTGACCGCTCTTTTCATTCTTTTAACAAAATAGGAAAGCAACTATGCAAGCATTATTAAAACTCACTAACTTTGTGAGCAAAACTTTCGCATTATAGGCGATTGTTTTTGCTCTTCTCGCCTTTCTCTTCCCAGCACAATTTAAAATTTTTGCACCATTCATTCCTTACTTTTTAGGTTTAGTGATGTTCGGTATGGGGATTACCTTAACCTTTGCTGATTTCAGTGAAGTGGCTAAACATCCTAAATCTGTATTAATTGGGGTAGCGGGCCAATTTATTATTATGCCAGCTATCGCATTCGGATTAGCGAAAGCTTTCGATTTGCCTGCTGATTTAGCGGTTGGTGTGATTCTGGTGGGTTCTTGCCCAGGTGGTACTTCATCAAACGTAATGACTTATTTAGCGAAAGGTAACACCGCACTTTCTGTTACTTGTACTACAATCTCAACCTTACTTTCACCAATATTAACCCCTGCTATTTTCTATGTATTAGCAAGCCAATGGTTAGATATTAATGCGGGCGCGATGTTTATGTCTGTATTACAAATGGTATTGTTCCCAATTTTCTTAGGTTTAGTCGTTCATGCACTCTTCAAAAAACAAGTAGAACAAGCAAGCCAAACTATGCCATTAGTCTCTGTTATTTCTATCGTCTTAATCTTGGCAGCGGTAGTGGCAGTAAGCAAAGACAAAATCATAGAATCAGGCCTATTAATTTTCAGCGTAGTAGTTTTACATAACTGCTTAGGTTATTTAATTGGGTACTTTGCGGCAAAATTATTTAAACTTAATACAGCGGATAGTAAAGCGGTGGCAATTGAAGTGGGCATGCAAAACTCTGCTTTAGGTGCAGCACTGGCTGCCGCTCATTTCAACCCGATTGCGGCGGTGCCAAGTGCTTTATTTAGTTTCTGGCACAATGTATCGGGTCCAATTTTGGCGAACATTTTCTCTAATATCAAAAATGAAAAATAAGCGATTTGGGTAAAAAATAAGGGCGGAAATTACATTCCGCCCTTTTTATATTTTACTGTTTTACTTAACCGAACCACAATTTAAACAATACAAATACTGCCCTTTTGGATCATTAAATTTGGTTAACACATTCAGTTGTTTTTTCACTTGATGCACTTCCTGTGGCAATCCCAACCAATTTGTCAGCAAGGCTTGACCTTTTTGTTTAAGCTTACGATCTAATTGAGCTAAGAAGCTATTATCTTCATCAACCAACCATTGCACACTAAAGCTATCCATATATTTATCCGGATTTTGGTTTACTAGAGCACCAGCTTTATCAATAGATACATCTATATCACCTAATTCATCCACCAAACCATTTTTATGTGCATCTTGCCCTAACCAAACTTGGCCTTGAGCAATTTTATCTACTTTATCTTTTGATAACTGACGACCACGGCTTACGACATCTAAGAAGCGGTCATAACCATTTTCAATACTGAGTTGGTAAATATCCTGAGTATTTTTACTCAATGGACTTAAAGCTGACGTTTCCGCGAGATCTGTTGTCGCTACCCCATCGGTACTCATTCCCATTTTTTTGATTGCATTTTCAAAGGTTGGGAATAATGCAAAAATTCCGATTGAGCCCGTAATCGTATTTTTATCTGCCACAATATAGTCTGCAGTCGAAGAAATCCAATAACCACCAGATGCAGCCATACCGCCCATAGATACCACAACAGGTTTACCTGCTTTTTGGAGATTTTCGGTTTCCTGGCGAATAATTTCAGAGGCAAATGCACTGCCACCCGGTGAGTTAACACGGAGAACAACCGCCTTTACTTTCTCGTTATTGTAGGCTTGTCTCAATAACTTCGCGATGGTATCGCCACCAGCTGATTCCTCATCACTTTCCCCATCAATAATTGTCCCTTCGACATTAACTACAGCAACGATATTTTTTTCATTTGGATCAACAGAGAAACGATCACCTAAATCAGATAAATAATCTTCAAAATCTAATAATTTAGTATTTCCCTCTGCATCTCGACCAAAAAATGCGGTCAATTTTTTCTCTAAATCCAATCTTGTCGCAAAATGTGTCACTAACTGACGTTTTTTCACATAAGCCGTTTCATCACCCTTTAACGCTTTTAAATCACTAATATATTTTTGTGCATTCGGTAATACATCATTAGCGGTAATATGGCGATTAACCATTAATGTTTGCATATAGTTTTGCCACATGCCCCCAAGCCATTTTTGCATATTCGCTTTTGCTTCTGGCGACATATCATCACGCAAGAAAGGCTCTACCGCGGACTTATATGTCCCTACTCGGAAAATATGCGGCGTAATTTCAAGTTTTTCGAGCATGGATTTGAAGTAAAGATTTTCATAACGTAAACCTTGAATGCTGACTTGTCCAATCGGATTGAGATAAATTTCATCCGCAAAACTCGCAAGAAAATATTGTGATTGTGTGTAATTGTCAGCATAAGCAATAACTGGCTTTTGTGATTCTTTAAAACTTTGAATGGCCTTTCCTACATACTCTAATGATGGAAGATCCCCCCCTTCAAAGTCATTTAAATTCAACACTAAACCACGAATTCGTTCATCATCTTTCGCAGATAAAATACTTTGCACCACATCAAAGGTTGAATATTTATAAGAGACTTTTTCATTATTTAAACGTTGGAGTTCCTTTTCCCAACTCAACATATCTTCCGTGTTATCCGCAAGATAGCCCGTTAAATTTAAATATAATGCACCTTGATCACCTGATAAGACTTGGCTTTTCTTACCATGCCCCAAAAGGCCGACAAGAAAAATCAACGCTAAAACAAATAATAAAAACACAAAATTCATCACAAGATTTCGGATAAAATTGAGTGCTTTACAACAAAATTTCAATACGCTTAAGATGTTATTCATGCGAAATTAAACCTTTAAAAACAGAAATAAAAATTGTGCGTAGCCTATCATAAAGTTTAGTGAAAAACTATGTTATAATTAACCGCACTTAAAACTAAAAAAAGGGAAAAACACTATGGACGCATTAACTCTTTTAACACAACGCAAATCCAATAAAAAATTAACGGCACCTGCACCTAGCCAAGTGCAATTAGAACAAATGTTTCAAGCTGCTTTACGTGCACCCGATCATGGTAAACTCGAACCTTATCATTTTGTCGTGATGCAAGGCACTGGCTTAAGTAAACTAGAGAACTTACTCAAAGCAGCTGTAACTGAATTTAATTTAGGTGAAGAGCGACTAAAAAAAGCAGAGAATTTTGCACGCCGCGCACCGATGGTTATTGCCGTCATTGCTAAAATTAATCATGAAGTCGCCAAAGTTCCTGGTTGGGAACAAATGCTTACTGCAGGTGCAGCAACTTATGCTCTTCAACTTGCTGGTAATGCGCTAGGCTTTGATAGTTTTTGGGCAACGGGTCCACTTATTGAAGGACGTGAATTACGTGAAGCATTTGGCTGTGGTAAAAATGATAAGATTGTTGCCTTATTACAAATTGGTACAGCAGCTGAAAAATTAGAAAAAGAGTGTAAACCAAAAGATTTATCACGTTTCGTGAGCCATTTATAAAAATCAAAAAAGGCGGAAATTCCGCCTTTTCTATTCCTTTTATTCTAACTCGCCTTCTATCCCGCTTCGAATTTTGTGCTCAAACGCCGTATAATCTACTAAAAAGGCATCATGTCCATAATCCGATGGGAATTCGTAAAATTTTAAATCGACTCCCGCTTGTTCTAAAAGTTGTTTACTTTTATGCAAATCAATAGATTTAAACAGTTGGTCTGTCGTCACAGAGACTAACGTATAACATGCTTTAATTCGAGATAAAGCTTCTTTTACATCCGCATAACCAACACTTGGGTCATATAAATCCAGTGCACGTAATAAATGCAAATAAGTGTTGGCATCAAAACGATCTAAGAATTTTTTGCCTTGATAACTCAAATAGGATTCTACTTGAAAGTGGTCGCCCCAAAATTGCCCTTCAGATTTAGTTGCACGACCAAATGCCTTAGCCAACTGCACATCGGTACGATACGTTAACATTCCTAACATTCGTGCAATGGAAAGGCCTTGATTAGGTGGCGTGCCATCATAATAGTCACCATTATTGAAATTCGGATCATTAATCACCGCTTGACGCATGACATGGTTAAAACCTATGGCTTCCGCACTAAAGAAGATAGAAGAACAAAGATTGACAATGTTATCCATAAAATCTGGATAATCAATTGCCCATTGTGTAGCTTGCATACCACCAAAAGACCCCCCCACTATTGCTTTTAAATGCGGGATACTAAGATGTTCAAGCAAAGCTTTTTGCACTTTGATAATATCTTGAACGATGATATTTGGGAACTGGCTACCATAAGGCTTTTCAGTAATTGGATTTATCGAACTCGGGCCCGTTGTGCCTTTACAACCACCTAATACATTTGAGCAAATAAAAAAGTATTTAGATGTATCAAAAGCTAGACCTTCTCCCATAAAGTTTTGCCACCAGCCATCTTTATTCGGTTCATCAAAATAAGGTTCTGCATCTCCCGTTAAAGCGTGACAAATCAATACAGCATTGCTTTTATCTGCATTTAAAGTGCCGTAAGTTTGATACGCGACATTAATAGGCGAGAGCTGTCCGCCCAATGTTAATTGGAGTGGATTGTCTTGAAAAAGCACGACATTTTGCACAGCCATTGAAATGATAACCTTTTACGTTGATGGTTCACCAATTATCAACAGCTCATTTTTTTTGTCAAGAAATTTTAGACGTTTAGACGTCTAAATATTTTCTTATCAATTCAGTAAACAAATTACACTTGAACTTACATTGTTTTTTCAGTATGTTAGCAAAATGCAACTATCCAAAACGCTGTCAAAAATGACCGCACTTTCCTGGCTCTTGTGCCTTCCGCTAAAAAAACTCCTCGGTTACGCCTTGGGGCTCTTTTTACTTGTTTTGATTGGTTGCTTCACCATTGATCGTGCCGTGAGCTTTTATGTACAAGACCGCGTGTATGAAGATCTCGAAACGCTCCCGCATCGCCATTATGCATTGGTACTCGGCACATCCAAATATGTGGCTAAAGGCAAAACCAATAAATATTATGATTACCGCTTAGAAGCATCAAAACTCTTGGTCGAGCAAGATAAAGTCGATTATTTACTACTAAGTGGTGATAATCGCACGCTTCAATATAACGAACCACGCACGATGTTTTTGGATCTACGTAAAATGGGTGTATCTGAAAGTGTGATGTTTAAAGATTTTGCGGGATTCCGCACCTTAGACTCTGTTGTGCGAGCAAATAAAGTTTTCCAAGTGCCCTCTTTTACTATTATCAGCCAAAAATTCCATTGTGAACGCGCGCTGTTGATTGCTAAACACTATGATATTGATGCAATTTGCTTTACTGCGAAACAACCTGACGTGTATTTCGGGACACGTGTTCGCGAAATGTTTGCTCGTGTAAAAGCCGTATTAGACTTAATTATCGGTGTAAAACCTTATTTCCTCGGTGCACCAGAACCTCTGCCAATTCCTACCGAATAGTTAATGATTCTTTAATTTTTACCCTGTTAAATCAAAAAATATCTAAATAATTGGTTTTTTACTCTATTTTTTTGGAGTATTTATTTGACAATTTTTGATGAAATCGCTATTTCTAATACCCATCACAAAACACAACATCTTACTTTTCATTTTTAGAGGATTATCTTATGTCTCATTTATCGGTAGCAAAATTTGGTGGTACATCCGTTGCAAACTATTCGGCTATGCAGGCCTGTGCCAAAATCATCATTGCAGATCCTAATACTCGCGTTGTCGTGCTTTCCGCATCAGCCGGTGTAACGAACTTATTAGTTGCCCTAGCTAATGGTGTCGAAGCTGAAGAGCGCGCAAAATTAATCGGTGAAGTCCGTCAAATTCAAGAAAACATTTTAAATGAATTAAAAGACGACAGCCGTGTTCGCCCTATCATTGAAAAATATTTAGAAAATATTACCGCACTTTCTGAAGCAGCTAGCCTTGCAACATCACTTGCTTTAACTGATGAGCTCATTAGCCACGGTGAAATGATGTCAACGCAAATTTTCATTGAAGTATTAAGAGAATTACAAACCTCAGCTACTTGGGTCGATGTGCGTACTTTAGTCGCAACCAATGATAACTTTGGTAAAGCGTCACCAGATGATGCTCAAACCCAAGCAAATTGCGATAATTTATTAAAACCATTAATCGACCGAGGTGAATTAGTCATCACCCAAGGTTTTATCGGCCGTGAACCAGGTGGTAAAACAACTACTTTAGGTCGTGGTGGTAGTGACTACTCTGCGGCACTTTTAGCGGAAGTATTAAACGCAAAAGATGTATTAATTTGGACGGATGTAGCGGGAATTTATACCACAGACCCGCGTGTCGTCCCTGAAGCAAAACGTATTGATACCATGAGCTTTGCTGAGGCTGCTGAAATGGCAACTTTCGGCGCTAAAGTATTACACCCCGCAACATTACTTCCAGCTGTACGCAGTAATATTCCCGTTTATGTAGGTTCAAGTAAAGCGCCAGATGCTGGCGGTACTTGGGTAACACGCGATCCTCAACCACGTCCAACATTCCGTGCAATTGCAGTTCGTCGTGATCAAACTTTATTGACGCTTTCAAGCTTAAGCATGCTACATGCCCAAGGATTCCTTGCGAATGTATTCAATATCTTAGCCAAATATAAAATTTCGGTGGACACGATTACCACTTCTGAAGTGAGCATTGCATTAACGTTAGATAAAACAGGTTCTGCTTCATCTGGTATTGAATTACTTTCACCAGAATTATTAGAAGAATTAAGTCAATATTGCACCGTGAAAGTCGATACAGGGCTATCACTTGTCGCATTAATTGGAAATGACTTACACCTTGCTTCCGGTGTAGCAAAACGTATTTTCGACACACTTGAAGGTTATAACATTCGCATGATTAGCTATGGTGCAAGCACGAATAACATTTGTATGCTAGCGCATAGTGACAAAGCGGATGACGTAGTACGTTCATTACATAAATCATTGTTTGAATAATAAATTTAGAGAAAGTGCGGTTAAAAATAACCGCACTTTTTTACGTTTTAAATTTGAGATTACGGCAAAAAAAGAGTAAAGTAATCGTTTGTCTGATTTATAAACTTACGCAAACTTAAGGCGGAAATTATGGGAAAAAGTGTTGTTGTTCTTGGCGCTCAGTGGGGCGATGAAGGGAAAGGCAAGATCGTTGATTTATTAACAGATCGAGTAAAATATGTGGTGCGTTACCAAGGTGGTCACAACGCAGGTCACACGTTAATTATTAATGGTGAAAAAACTGTATTACGCTTAATTCCATCTGGTATTTTACGTGATAACGTGACCTGTTTAATCGGTAACGGTGTGGTACTTTCTCCTGCTGCATTAATGCAAGAAATGGGCGAATTAGAAAACCGTGGCGTAAAAGTACGTGAACGTTTATTAATTTCAGAAGCTTGCCCTTTAATCCTACCTTATCACGTTGCAATGGATCACGCTCGTGAAGCCGCGTTAGGCAAAAAAGCTATTGGTACAACCGGTCGTGGTATCGGCCCCGCTTATGAAGATAAAGTGGCTCGTCGTGGTTTACGTGTGGGCGATTTATTCAATCGCGAAGCCTTTGCTGAAAAATTAAAAAATATCCTTGAATACTATAATTTCCAATTGGTGAACTACTACAAAGTAGAACCTGTTGATTATCAAAAAACATTAGATGATGTCTTCGCAGTAGCTGATATCATCACTGGCATGGTAGCAGATGTGACAACTATTTTAGATACTGCTCGCAAAAATGGCGACAACATTTTATTTGAAGGTGCTCAAGGTACCATGCTTGATATCGACCACGGAACCTATCCGTATGTAACCAGTTCTAACACCACTGCCGGTGGCGTAGCAACAGGTTCTGGTTTCGGTCCTCGTAACCTTGATTATGTGTTAGGTATCATCAAAGCATACTGTACGCGTGTTGGTGGCGGTCCATTCACCACAGAATTATTCGATGAAACTGGTGCTGAAATTGCACGTAAAGGTAATGAATTTGGTGCGGTAACTGGTCGTCCTCGTCGTTGTGGTTGGTTTGATGCTGTAGCCATTCGCCGTGCAATTCAACTTAACTCTATTTCTGGCTTCTGTATGACCAAATTAGACGTATTAGATGGCTTCGATGAAGTGAAAATCTGTACGGCTTACAAAATGCCAAATGGCGAAATCGTTGAATATGCACCATTAGCAGCGAAAGATTGGGAAGGCGTGGAGCCAATTTACGAAACCTTACCAGGCTGGAAAGAAAACACCTTCGGTGTCACTGATGTAAATAAATTACCGCAAACTTGCCGTGATTACATCAAACGTATCGAAGAAGTAACTGGCGTGCCAGTCGCTATCCTTTCAACGGGTCCAGATCGTGTTCAAACAATGATTTTACGCGATCCGTTTGCGGCCTAAAACAGCATAAAAATAAACCGCACTTTGGCATAACCAAGTGCGGTTATTTTTTAAGGAGTTTTTGATGACTGAACAAGATATTGCTGACTACCTAAAAAATCACCCTGATTTTTTTACTCATCGCCCAGAACTACTTCAACAGCTTACCATTCCGCATAGCCATGAAGAAGGGACGATTTCCTTAGTCGAAGCACAGCTTGCTCAGCAACGAGAACAGATCAAAACGCTTACTCAACTCCTCGAAAAATTTCATCAACTTGCCCATCAAGAAGCAGATATTTTCTTTGCTCTCTTGCCTTTGCAGAAGAAGCTGTTTCAAACAGAAGACTTTATCGCCATCAATGAAAAGCTTGATGACTGGGCGAAAGGCTATGAGCTAGAAGGTGCAAAAATCTTACTTTTTACTGACAGTTGGCAAAAAAATAGCACTATTCCTGAACAACATTGGTTAGACCGAAAAGCCTTTGAACTTATTCGCCTAGAGCGCATGGGCTTACGCCAATTCTATTTAGGCGATCTCTCCAATAAAGAAAAAGCCCTCATGTTCCTTCCAGAAGAGCTCCCTATCGGCTCTGTAGTGATTTGCCGTTTGGGTGGAACACCGCAAAAACCAACCGCACTTTTACTCTTCAAATCTCGAGACACAGACCGTTTCCACAACGACCAAGACACCACATTTCTTCGACATTTAGTCGATATTGTGGAATTGCATTTGGGAAGATGGCTTTAAACGTTATTAAGTGATCTCTATCACAAATCTGAAAATTATTTAAATTTAGACTTTTATATTCAAATATTTAAGCGTATTTTGTAGATTAGATGTTTTGGTATAAATGGCGATCGTAGTTTGATCTCATTTACTGATTTTATCCCTATCTCAGTGAGGTTTCATTATGAATAAAAAAATGTCTTTAACATTGATTGCCATTGGACTAGGTATGTCACTTAGTAATATGGCTGCGGCACAAGAAAAATTAATTGTGTACACATCAATGAAAGAATCATTAATTGGTGCATTAAAAGCAAAATTTACTGAAAAACATCCAGATGTTGAAATGGATTATCAGTCTGCCGGCGCCGGAAAATTGATGGCTAAAATTGCAACGGAAAAAGAATCCGGGAAAATTATGGCCGATGTGATTTGGACAAGTGAAGTACCTGACTTCTTCCAAATGAAAAAAAACGACATGCTTGAAGCTTATGTTTCTCCTGAAACGGCTAATATTGTTAATCCTATCCCTAACTTCGATGGTTCTTTTACCCCAATCCGCCTCGGTACGCTAGCAATCGCCTACAATACCCGCTTCGTTAAAGATAACCCGCCTGCTGAATGGGCTGATATCTTAAAACCTGAATATAAAGGTGCATTTGGTATTGCAAACCCTGCATTATCGGGTACGTCATATATGAGTGTATCTTTATTAAAAGATAAATTTGGTTGGGAATTCTTTGAAAAATTAAAAGCAAATAAAGCTAAAGTGGGTAAAGGTGCAGGACAAGTTATCGACGATACCGCATCTGGTGATTTATTAGCCTCTCTCGCTGTTGACTATATTACCAACGATAAAATTAAAAAAGGCGCGCAATTAAAATTGGTTTATCCAAAAGAAACGCTCGTCATCCCTAGCCCTGCAGCAATCTTAAAAGGCACTGAACACCTTGCTGCTTCACAAAAATTTATTGACTTCTTACTTTCTGAAGATGGGCAAAAAATCATTGCAAATGAAGGAACATTACCAGTTAGAAAAGGTATTGAACTTGATGCTAAATTTGGTATGCCATCTCTAGAAGATGCCGTGTCAAGAGCGATTCCTATTGACTATGAAAAATTAATGTCAGAAAAAGAAGAAACAATTAAACATTTCACTCAAATTCTTCAAGGTCGTTAATCAGTAAGGAGTAGTGATTATGGCAACAATTACATTTGAAAATGTATCCAAAAAATTCGGTTCAAATGAAGTGTTAAAAAATCTGTCCTTAGTTGTACAAGATGGAGAATGTTTTACGCTTCTTGGCCCATCCGGCTGTGGAAAAACTGTCTTATTACGCCTGCTTGCAGGATTCGATGTGCCAGATAGTGGCCGTATTTTAATTGATGATGTGGTTGTTGCCGATCCCGCTACAAACACGGATATTCCGCCAGATCAACGCGGTCTAGGTGTGGTCTTCCAAGATTATGCTGTTTGGCCACATATGACTGTCTTTGACAATATCGCCTACCCTCTTAAATTAAAGAATATTGAAAAACAAGCTCTCCATAAACAAGTGATGGAAGTGGTTGAATTAGTTAATTTAACTGGTTTAGAAGAACGTTTACCTTCTCAATTATCAGGGGGGCAACAACAGCGCGTTGCTCTCGCAAGGGCATTAGTTGCTAAACCATCTTTAATGCTCTTGGACGAACCTCTCAATAATTTGGATGCCAATCTTCGAGAAGAAATGCGTTTTGAAATTAAAGAATTACAGAAAAAACTCGGTATTACTATTCTGTACGTAACACATGACCAGGAAATTGCCCTCGCAATATCAGATCGTTTGGCCATTATGAATGAACATGGCGATATCCAACAAGTTGGAACACCATGGGACATTTATGAGCGCTCAGAAAATGAGATGGTATTTAAATTTATGGGACTCGCCAATTTCATTCCAGTCCGATACGAAAATAATCATCACTATATTGGAGAAGGTAATCAAATTTTAAACTGGAAAAACTTGCCACCTAACTCAGGAAAATTAGGATGTCGACCTTCCGATATCATACTAAGCAAAGACAATGAAGGTTTACTAGGAAAAATATCAAGAGCCAGCTTTCTTGGCGCGGTAATGGATTATATGGTAGAGATTGACGGTGTAACACTACGAACAGAAATCCCAACTAATAAAGCATTACGTAATAATTTAATGTTCAATGAAGGTGAAAATTGCTTTATCAGTTTTCATGATTTGCTTTGGTTTGATTCTGCTAAAGAAATCTAGAGGGGTTTATTATGGCTACAACTATTCAAAATAATCATCCATTTAATATTGCTAACGTTATTCTAGCCTTATCTATCGGTATCTTAGTTATCGTTGTTGCGGTTCCTGTTTTACTTATTTTCCTCAATTCTTTTTGGGTTGATGGGCAATTTAATATCACCGATGTGGTGAATATTCTTAAGCAAGAAGAAACCTATGAAGCATTACTCAATTCACTTTTCATCGCATCTGGCGTAACTGTGATGAGTACGATTATTGGTACATTTTTTGCTTGGTTAGTGACTCGAACAGATCTACCTTATAAAGGTTTTATGAAAGTGATGTTCCTTGTACCTTTTATGCTTCCTTCTTTTATTGGGGCATTAGCTTGGAAAATGTTACTTTCACCACGTTCTGGTTACATTAACCAATTCTTCATGGATTTAGGATTTGATGGACCTATTTTTAATATCTATAGCTACGCCGGTATTATGGCTGTAGAAACGATGTATCTTTTCCCATTCGTCTTTATCCAAGTCTGTGGTGCATTAGAGCGCATGGACCCTACATTAGAAGAATCAGCGAGAATCTCAGGCGCAAGCCTCTTTACCATTACACGTAAAATTACCATTCCACTCGTCATGCCAAGTATCCTTTCTGGTGCATTACTCATTATGCTCTATTCTATGGCTCACTTTGGTACTGTTGCCGTACTGGGCGTAGAAAATGGTATTTTTAACATTCCAACCCTCATTTATGAACGCATTCACCAAAGTGCTGGTAGTTTTGAAGCCATTCGTACCGGTACTGTACTTGCAACTGTTTTAGTATTCACTGCAGCACTGATTATTTGGTTACAAAACAAAATCTTAAATAAAGGCCGCTTCCAAATTATTGCAGGTAAAAGCTTTAGACCTATTGAAGTAAAACTTCGTGGTTTGAGAAAACCGTTGCTTGTTATTTGCTTACTCTACATCGCCTTTACAATCGTATTGCCTACAGTCACGATTTTCCTTGTTGGAGGATTAAAAACCTATGGATTACCAATTACATGGGAAAATCTCACATTAGATAACTATAAATTCATCTTATTTGAATGGCAGTTAACAAAAGATGCAATTCGCAATAGTGTGACTCTCGGTCTTGCTGCAGCACTGATTACCATGTTTGCCGGGGTAATGATTTCTTATGTTATCGTTAAAATGCGTGTTCGCGGAAAAGGCATTCTTGAGTTCTTAGGGATGTTGCCATTCTCCGTACCAGGCTCTGTCATTGCTCTTGGGGTGATCCTTGCCTGGAGTGGTAAATTTGGTATCAATCTCTACAACACAGTTTGGATTATTTTAATTGCTTACATTGCACGTTATATGGCTTTCTCACTCAAAGCTAACTCTGCAGCACTTGAGCAAGTACATGATTCATTAGTTGAAGCTTCTCGAGCATGTGGAGCAAGTATGTGGCAATCCTTAAAAGATATTGTTATCCCACTCGTAAGACCAGGGATGATTGCTGCTTTCTTCCTGATTTTCCTTCCAGCTCTACGTGAATTGACCGTTTCTGTTATGTTATATGGTCCTTCTACACGAACCATCGGGGTAGCAATTTATACCCTAAATGAAGATGGTGAAACCGTTTATTCTGCGGCATTAGCGGGTATTGCCCTAATAATTATTGTGTTAGGTCAAACCGTTATTAAACGTTATGCTGAAAAGAAAACTCAAAAATAGAAGGTTAGGAGTAAAAGATGAGCTATATTCAATTAAATCATGTCATGAAAAAATTTGGTGATGTTATTGCCATTGAAGATCTTAACCTTTCTATCGAAAAAGGAGAATGTTTCTCTATGCTAGGGCCATCAGGTTGTGGAAAAACAACAACCCTAAGAATGATCGCTGGCTTTGAAGACTTAGACGGAGGAGAAATTAAAGTCGGTGATAAATTACTGTCATCGAAGAAAAACAATTTCTATCTCCCGCCAGAGAAACGCAATTTCGGTATGGTCTTTCAGGCCTTTGCAGTATGGCCACATATGACGGTATACGATAACGTTGCCTTTCCGTTAAAACTCAAAAATATTTCAGCACAAGAAATTGAAAAACGAACAACTGATGCCTTAAGACACACTAATTTACTTAGTGTTGCCAAGAAAAGCCCTGATGATTTATCTGGTGGCGGAAAACAACGTGTGGCTCTTGCTAGAGCATTAGCAATCAACCCAGACGTCATGTTACTAGACGAACCATTATCAAGCTTAGATCCCCATCTTCGCGAAGAAATGCGTTTTGAAATTAAGGCATTACAGAAAAAATTTGGGTTCTCAATTATTTATGTGACTCATGACCAATCTGAAGCGATGGCACTTTCAGATCGTATTATGGTCATGAAAAAAGGGGCAGTACAACAAATTGATACCCCATTAAATATTTATAATAACCCAGCTAACAAGTTTGTCTTCAATTTTATCGGGTTATCAAATCAATTAAATGTAAACCTAGCATCGCAAGGTATTCATATTGATAAAGTTGATGGTATTTTCAATCTTCCAGAAATGCCAAATAATGACTTACTTTCACAAGGTAAAGCCATATTAGCAAGCCGTCCATCTGACATTGAATTTGTTCAACAAGGTGGAATCCCTGGTGTCGTAAAACGTCGCTCTTATCTTGGTGAAGTGACGGATTATAATATCCAAGTTGGAGATCAAGATATTCGTGTTCAAATTGGACGACGAGATTCTGGTCCGAAAGAAGGGGAAACATGTCAGATAGCCTTTGAACATTTGCATTGGTACCCTGCTGAATAACATATCCCAAGTGCGGTTAAATTTAACCGCACTTTTACTCTTTAAATCTCGAGATACTGACCGTTTCCACAACGACCAAGACACCACATTTCTTCGACATTTAGTCGATATTGTGGAATTGCACTTGGGGAGATATGCGTAAACAAAACATTTTAAGTGGTAAAAATACTTTATAAGATTCAAATTTATTGACAAAGCTCTGGAACCTCATCTGTTCTGAGTGATATAAATATATAATGTGCTATATCATTATTCTCTGAATCAGATCGACTCACTAGATAAGGAAATTGGTTTTGATAAATATAACAATATAAATTTAAATTACCACCTTCTAAAAAATATTGTTTTTTAGAACCTGGAATATTTACATCTTTTAAGAAAGCCATACCTCTATCGATAGAGGCTACCTTGTAAAATTGAGAAATAGGTATTTCATCAGTCTTATTAACATCAAAAACAACAATCATTTCATTGGTTTCTATAAAAGCCCTCAAGAATATATTATTAGCACTTTTAGGAAAAATATTCACGTACCATGAAAATGACTCTGAGTTAAAGAACTCTTCTGGTGAGTTGTAGTGATAATCATTATAAGATCTATAGTTAAAAGTGAATATTAAAAACACTAAAAATATAGTAATACATAGAAAGCTTACAAACTTCAAAGTTAATTTAATAAACTTACTCATAAATACTTTTTCCTTTAATTCAACTCTTATTTTTTATAAGCATTAGTGTTGCTCCTTCCAGAAAGAGTTACCTTTATATCTGATGAGAATTCTCACTAAATAAGCTTTGATTATTTTCACTTTTCTTAGCCTATAACACAAGAAATTAAGGCTAATCTACATACTAACACAACTGCCAAATAATACCTATTTATCAATTCGTTAGGGGATATATTGAAAAGTTCATGCGACCTAAAATAAATCTTTGATCCTGCTCACAATTTCAAAAAAATAAACTTTCTTTATTTTTCAACTCTTTCTACAATACCTTTGTTTTTATTATTAAAAACACACAATTCAATTTAACTTCAGATATCACAAGGGTCTAATTATGAAAATTTTAACTTGGCCTGTGGTTGCAGGTGCTGCACTTGGTATCGTTGCGCCACTTCTCTCTTACAATGGCAATCCTGGTAATATGGGATTTTGTGCGGCTTGTTTCTTACGCGATACAGCAGGATCGCTTGGATTACACCACGCAGCCCCATTACAATACCTTCGCCCAGAACTCATTGGATTAGTTTTAGGAGCACTCGCCAGTGCATTCTTATCTAAGGAATTCAAACCTCGTGGTGGCTCTGCCCCACTCGCTCGTATTAGCTTAGGCTTTTTTGCGATGCTTGGTGCGCTGATTTTCTTAGGTTGTCCATGGCGTGCTTATTTACGATTAGGTGGCGGTGATCTCACTGCAATTGCAGGTATCGTAGGATTATTTGCTGGCGTATTGGGTGGCATTTTCTTCGCTAATCGAGGATTCTCATTAGGTAAATCGAAGGAACAAAGCCAATCTTCGGGCTTAATCGGTCCAATCTTTGCCGTAATTTTGCTTGTTTTAGCCTTAACCCAATTTAAATTTGGTGAAAATCTCGCGATTTACACCTCTGAAAAAGGCCCGGGTGCACAACATGCGGCTATTTGGATGTCACTAGCTGGCGGATTACTTCTCGGTGTGCTGATGCAAAAATCGCGTTTTTGCACCATTGGGGCATTCCGAAACTTTGTCCTCTTCCGTGATGCACACTTATTAAACGGTGTGATTGCATTGATTGTCTTTGCAGCAGTAACCAATGCTTTATTAGGTCAATTCCATTTAGGCTTTGAAAAACAACCTATCGCGCATAATGACTATCTCTACAATTTCCTTTCTATGGCGCTTTGCGGTCTTTGCTTTGCATTAGGCGGCGGTTGCCCTGGTAAGCAATTAGTCAATATTGGTGAAGGGAACAATGACTCAGCATTATTTGTGCTCGGTATGCTACTTGGCGCAGCTGCGGCACATAACTTTGGCTTAGCAGCGGCTCCTTCAGGCGTTGCAGCCTTTACGCCTCATCTTTTAATTGCCGGCTTTGCGGTTTGCTTATATATCGCACTAACTAATAAATCTGAAGCCTAATATCCATTCAGAATAAACAAAAAGGAAGTCCATTATGACTTCCTTTTTTACATAAAAAAGTGCGGTCATTTTTAACCGCACTTTCCACATCATTAGAGTATATTTTTCTCGCCACGGGAAAGACTAATTAAGCCTGAACGAACAATCTCAAGTAATGTACTTTCTTCTTTCACAGCCTCAACAAAAGCATCTAATTTGTCTTTTGTACCCGTTAATTGAATAGTGTAAGATTTTGTTGTTACATCCACAATCTGACCACGGAAGATGTCGGCTAAACGTTTTAATTCATCACGTGATGAACCCGTTGCTCGCACTTTCACTAATAACACTTCACGCTCTACGTGATCATGTTCACTCAAATTGATGACTTTAAACACGTCCACTAATTTGTGAAGTTGCTTTTCAATTTGCTCAAGCACTTGCTCATCTCCTACCGCTTCAATCGTCATACGAGAAAGGGTTGGGTCGTCCGTAGGTGCTACGGTTAAGCTTTCAATGTTAAATGCACGTTGGGAAAATAAGCCGACCACTCGAGATAATGCACCGGATTCATTTTCTAATAAAACAGATAAAATTCTACGCATTATTCGTTCTCCTCTTGTGGTTTGCTTAAGATCATCTCATTCATCGCCCCGCCGCGAACTTGCATTGGGTAAACGTGTTCGGTTTCATCAACGTTAATATCAACAAAAACCAATTTATTTTTAATGCTGAAGGCTTCTTGTAATTTGCTTTCTAATTCATCTGGTGTCGAAATTTGAATCCCCACATGACCATAAGATTCTGCTAACTTCACGAAATCTGGTAAAGAATTCATATAAGTTTGAGAATGGCGGCCAGAGTAAATCAAATCTTGCCATTGCTTCACCATGCCTAAGAAGTGGTTATTCAAACAAATCACCACAACTGGAATGCCATATTGTGTCGCTGTTGAAAGCTCTTGGATATTCATTTGAATACTGCCATCACCCGTTACACAAACTACAGTTGCGTCAGGATGTGCAAGTTTCACCCCTAATGCAGCAGGTAAACCAAAGCCCATGGTACCCGCACCACCTGAATTGATCCAACGACGCGGTAAATCAAACGGATAATGCAATGCGGCAAACATTTGGTGCTGACCTACATCTGATGCTACATAAGCTTGGCCTTTTGTAATGCGATACACCGCTTCCATCACTTGCTGTGGTTTGATGACGCCTGAAGTGCGATCGAAATCTAAGCATTTTTTCGCTTTCCATTCATCGATTTGTTTCCACCAATCTTCTAAGTGATTTTGCGGACGCGAACCGATTTCTTCACCTAATAAACTTAAGAATTCATCCAATACATTTTTCGCATTACCTACAATTGGAATCGCGGCAGGTACGTTTTTAGAAATAGAGGTTGGGTCAATATCAATCTGAATCACTTTGGCATTCGGGCAATATTTATCTAAGTTATTAGTGGTACGGTCGTCAAAGCGCACCCCAACACCAAGAATTAAATCACTTTCATGCATCGCTGTATTAGCTTCATAAGTCCCGTGCATCCCAAGCATGCCTAAAAATTGTTTATCGGTACTTGGATATACGCCTAACCCCATTAATGATGAAGTTACTGGTAAATTTAAACGTTGTGCAAATTGCGTTAATTCTTCATGACAACCTGCCGCAATTGCCCCACCACCCACGAATAAAACCGGTTTTTTAGCCACTAATAATGCTTTTAACGCTTTCTTAATTTGACCTTTGTGACCATTTACCGTTGGATTATAAGAACGAAGCTCAACAGATTTTGGATATTCGTAAGGATATTTTAATGTTGGGTTTACGGTATCTTTTGGAATATCTACGACAACGGGACCTGGACGGCCTGTTGAAGCAATATAAAAGGCTTTTTTCAAGATACCCGGAATGTCTTCAGCTTTTTTAACGATAAAGCTGTGTTTAACCACTGGGCGAGAAATCCCCACCATATCACATTCTTGGAACGCATCACGACCGATTAAGCTACTCATTACCTGACCTGAAATGATCACCATTGGCACAGAATCAGTATAAGCGGTCAAAATACCTGTAATCGCATTGGTCGCACCTGGTCCTGATGTTACTAACACACAACCTACTTTACCTGTCGCACGCGCATAACCATCTGCCATATGTACCGCAGCTTGCTCATGACGAACTAAAATATGTTCAATCCCACCAAGAGTATGAATTGCATCATAAATATCCAATACGGCACCGCCCGGATAACCAAATAAATACTCAACGCCTTCGTCACGCAAAGACTGAACCACCATTTCCGCACCGGATAATTTCTTCATATTTTACTCCTAAAACTGACCGCACTTTTATTTGTTACGATTCGTGTCAAAACAATGGAAACATCATACCGAAAGAAAATGGCTTGTCCAGCATGAGAAAAGTCTGAAAATACGAATTAAAAAGTATTAAAAACTAACAAAATACAAATATTAAGATTTAAATAAAGATAATCAATACAAAAAGCAGAAAATTGTAGTTTTATATGGAGTTTTATAAAAATAAAAATTTTTTATTCTTTTGTTCAAAATTTTGAACTGGATCACATTTTAAGTGTTGATTTTTCTGCTGAGTAAGGAGAAAGGGAGAGATTATAAGAAAAAACCGCACTTGGAAGATCCAAAGTGCGGTTAAATTTTAAGAGGTATTTAATTAGCCGTTATAGCGTTTGAACACTAAAGTTGCGTTTGTACCACCAAAACCAAAGCTGTTTGACATGACAGTTTGTAAGCCTGCATTTTCTTTTGTTTCAGTCACGATATTGCAGCCTTCTGCCGCTTCGTCTAATTTTTCAATATTAATGCTTGGTGCAATGAAGTCATTGTGTAGCATTAATAAGGTATAGATTGCTTCGTGTGCACCTGCTGCACCTAAAGAGTGACCAGTCATTGATTTGGTTGAAGAAATCGCTGGAATTTTGTCACCAAATACATTTTTGATCGCACCTAATTCTTTCACGTCACCAACTGGTGTTGATGTACCGTGTACGTTGATGTAATCAATTTGGGTATCTACCGTTGCCATTGCTTGTTTCATACAACGCTCTGCACCTTCACCACTTGGCGCTACCATGTCGTAACCATCAGAGGTTGCACCATAGCCCACGATTTCTGCGTAGATTTTTGCGCCACGTGCTAATGCGTGTTCTAATTCTTCAACCACTACAACAGCACCACCACCTGCGATAACGAAACCATCACGGTCTGCATCGTAAGCACGAGAAGCTTTTTCTGGGGTATCATTGTATTTAGTTGAAACCGCACCCATTGCATCGAATTCAGTTGCACATTCCCAAGATAATTCTTCCGCACCACCCGCGAAAACCACATCTTGTTTACCTAATTGGATTAATTCAACTGCGTGACCGATACAGTGTGCAGACGTTGCACAAGCAGAGCTGATTGAGTAATTCACACCGCGGATTTTGTAAGGAGTTGCTAAACAAGCTGACACACTTGATGCCATGGTTTTAGTTACCGCATAAGGACCAATCGCTTTCACACCGCGTGGACCACGTACTGCGTCACAAGCCACTAATTGGTTGTGAGCTGAACCAGTACCTGCACCGATTACAAGACCTGTACGGTCATTTGAAACTTGATCTTCTGTTAAACCTGAATCTTCAATCGCTTCACGCATAGAAAGGTATGCATAAGCTGCCGCATCACCCATAAAACGATACACTTTACGATCGATATGCTCGCTCGGATCAAGTTTGATTGTGCCGGCAACATGGCTACGCATTTTCATTTCAATAAACTCAGGCACGACTTCAATACCAGATTTACCTGCTTTTAATGAAGCCAAAACTTCTTCTTTGTTGTTACCGATACTTGAAATAATACCAAAACCAGTAATTACAGCTCTTTTCATTCTTTATTCCTTATGAGTTAGGGGAAATTTAATTCAACTTACAGTTGTTAGCTGAACGCAATTTACTATGAAATGAAAATATTGCAAGCAATAATTCATTTGTTCGACCAGTTAAGTTTTAACCGTCTCAAAATTTCCGTGCTATTATAAAAGAATTTGATAAGGCAAAAAAGGGCTAACACATGTTCACCATTCAGCACGCAAAAATTCATTTTAACCAAGAGAATACGCCTGTTTCGGATAAATTTGATGATGTGTATTTTTCTAATCAAGATGGTTTAGCGGAAACCCACTATGTGTTTTTAGAAGGTAATCAGTTGTGGGAACGTTGGGTTAATTATCAAGAAGCCCACTTTGTTATTGCTGAAACGGGGTTTGGCACAGGATTAAATTTCTTTGCGGTGACTACGCTATTCCGTGAATTTCGTCAAAAACACCCTGATTCGCCTTTAAAACGCCTTTATTTTATCTCTTTTGAAAAATACCCTTTGCTACTTGATGCATTACAACAAGCCCATTTAGCTTATCCGCAATTTTCTCATCTTGCTCAGCATTTACAACAGCATTGGCTTAATCCCATTCAAGGTTGCTATCGTTTTCATTTTGATGAAACCACGTTAGATCTTTGGTTTGGCGATGTCGCTGAAAATCTGCCACAGCTGGGCGATTATATGAATAGTAAAATTGATGCGTGGTTTTTAGATGGTTTTGCACCAAGTAAAAACCCCGACATGTGGAACGAGCAGCTTTATCAGCAAATGTTTCGTTTTACCAAGCTACAAGGCACCTTTGCGACTTTTACTGCGGCAAGTGCGGTGAGAAAAGGCTTAGAAAATGCGGGCTTTAATATTAAGAAACGCAAAGGCTTTGGTAAAAAACGGGAATGTCTTTCTGGTCAAAAAACGCAGGAAAAACTGACCGCACTTTCTACATCCTGGTTTCATAGTCAGCCAGCCAATCTCAAAGAACAAGATATTGCCATTATTGGTGGTGGGGTTGCCTCGCTTTGTACAGCTATTTCATTGGTTAAACGTGGGGCTAAAATCACAATTTATTGCGAAGATGAACAAACTGCCCTCAATGCATCTGGCAATAAACAGGGTGCCTTTTATCCGCAACTGAGCGATGATAACGAGCGTAATATTCGTTTTTATATTCATGCTTTTGCCTATGGCCATCAATTTCTACAATGGGCAATTCAACAACAAATCGAATTTGAATATGAGTTCTGTGGTGTCGCACTTTGTGCTTACAATGAGAAAGCTGAAAGTAAATTAAATAAAATCGCTAAGCTGAATTTGCCTTCTGATTTATATCAGTCACTAAACCAAACTGAATTAAGTGAAAAAGTGGGCTTACCGTTACCTTTTGGTGGCGCTTTTATCCCTAAAGGCGCTTGGCTTGCACCACGTCAGTTAGTTCAACATGCTTTTGCCTTTTTAGAAAAAAAAGGTGTCCAGATTAAAACCTCACAAAAAGCAACCGAACTTTCTCAAACAGAAAATGGTTGGCAAATCACCACTGCTGAAAATGAAACTTTCTGCCATGAAGTGGTTGTTTTAGCAAACGGACATAAACTCACTGAGTTTGAGCAAACACAAAAACTCCCACTCTATCCTGTTCGAGGACAAGTGAGCCAAATTCCGACATCGGAAAAGTTACTTAAACTCAAAACCGTGTTGTGCTATGACGGCTACCTGACGCCAGTCGATCAAGCAAAAACCAGTCATTGTATTGGTGCAAGTCATGTTCGTGATAATGCGACTCGTGAATTTAGCCTAACTGAACAGCAAGAAAATCAACAAAAAATTCAGCAAAATATACCTGAAGAATGGACAAAAGAAGTGGATACATCGGGTAATCTTGCTCGAATCGGTGTGCGTTGTTCGGTACGTGATCTTACGCCAATAATAGGCGCTGTTCCGCATTTTTCAGCTCAGCAAACACAATATCAAAATTTGTTTAATTTACGCCGCCGTAAACAGCCAATAGAACAAGCTGAAAACTACCCTAATCTCTACTTAATCGGCGCATTAGGCTCTAGAGGATTAACTTCTGCGCCATTTTTGGGTGAAACACTGGCTTCCTTAATTTATGGTGAACCCTTACCGATGAGTGAAGATCTGATTCATAACTTAATGCCAAACCGCAGTTGGGTCAGACGCTGGTTGAAAGGTGCTGAGGTGAAATAAAAAAGTGCGGTTAAAATCAACCGCACTTTTTTAATACAAGCTTAAACGTTGTAATCGCTGTCTGGCGATTTCTTTGATTTCATCCTTTTTCGCCGTATTCATAATTTCCAAATAAAGCAATTTGGCCAAACCAATATTGACTTGTGTCCCAATCCCTTCTTCATACAAACGAGCCAAACGGAATCGCCCCTCATTGCTTCCCGCATTCGCAGCTTTTTGGAACCATTCAAAGGCTTTGGTAAATTCTTTCTGATTGGTATAAATCTCCCCTAATGTAAGCATGGCATCAGGATCTTTTGTCGCACTGGTTTCAAATAATTTAATCGCTTGAGCGGTATCTTGTTTTACATAGTTGTTGCCGTTGAAATACATGACCGCCAAATTATTGATAGCTTTAATACTGCCTCGCTCAGCAGCTTCACTAAACCACCAATAAGCCAACTCTTTATTTTCATCCACTCCACGACCTAAATTATAAAGCATCCCTAAATTGCTTTGCGCTTGTAAATTACCTTCCAAAGCTAAAGGATACATAATTTCAAAAACGGCTTTCCAATCTTGTTTCTCAGCCAGTTTTTGCGCCAGATCCATTTTTTGCTGCTCTGTCATTTGCGCTTTATCGACCAAATCAATGGTTTTCATCGCAAATGCTGAACTGCTTAAGGTGAGCGTGGTGAGGAGTAAAAGTTTGGCTAATGTCTTCATCTTATAATGTCGCTATCAATAAAATAATCAAAAAAATGGCGGATGTTCCGAATTCTATTAGACCGACTTGCTTAACCGAAAGTTTCTTGGTGGGTAAATAAATGGCACGAATTAACGCCGGCACAAAAGCAAGTGATAAGACATATTGTTGGGTAAACAAGCAACCGAGTACACAAAGCACGTGGAAAATAATAGAGGCTTTGAGATAAAGCGGATTTTTGCGTTCACGCATCATTGATTTGACATAAAGCGTCGTGCCTATAAAAAAGAGACTTGGATACAGCGCCACCCACCAGATTTTTTCGTCAAAAGTGCGGTCAGAAAAATAATAGGATCCCATACCTGCAAGAGCAAAAATCGCAATACCCGCTAAATCATTGAGAAGATTGCGTTCATCTTTTTTCTTGGTGTAATAGATACTCACCAATACAAAAGGAAACATAGCTGCAATAAAGAAAAGAATTTGCCAGTTATAAAAAATGGCAGGGAGCGCAAATAAAAAAGCTGCGACACCATAGATGATAGTCCACTTTTTATATTCCGCCATATTTTTGCCTTTAAAGAGACTCAGCATTGGATAACTCAGCAAATACATGGTGAACCAAGCTAACAGCAAAAAGAAATGCGCCCAAACAGGTGAAGCTAATAACATACCGTAAACAAAAGGCAATAATGCCATCACAATGGCGCCATATTGATTCGAAATCAGGAGTTTCATAGTTTCCTTTAGTTGATAAAAATTCTCAATTATTTTATCTCACAATTTCTTGATTTACAAAGTCTAAAACCACCTTTAGAATGGAATTATCTTCATCAAAAAGGAGCCATTATGTCGATTCAACGCATTCAACCAAACAAACGCTTTTCTGAAGTGGTCATTCATAACAATACTGCCTATTTTGCAGGCCAAGTACCGGAAAAAACCGTTAAGCAAAATGCTTACGAGCAAACCAAAGAAGTCCTTTCACTGATCGATAAATTATTGGCAGAAATTGGTTCTGAAAAAAGTAAAATTCTTACCTCGCAAATCTTCCTTGCTGATATGGCGGATTATGCTCAACTCAACCAAGCATGGGATGAATGGGTAGATAGCCAAAACCCACCAAGCCGAGCAACGGTAGAAGCGAAACTTGCAGATCCTGATTGGAAAGTTGAGATCGTAATTATTGCAGCTGTGTAAGCACAGCTTTTTCAAAATGTGATCAACCGCAAAGAAACTTTTTTGTTTTTCCTTTACACTAAACACTGAATTCAAAATAAGGAGTAATGTATGCAATCATGGATACCAGAAATATGGCAAGCCGCTATGATTGGGCTTGTGGTTGGCGTAATCTTAGGCTATTTTCTATTACGTTTAACAAAAGGTTCTGTTAAAAAACAAGTTCAGACCGAAGCTGAACTAAAAGAAGTCAAAACACAATTAAGCGATAAACAAGCACAACTTGAAAAACATTTCGCGGAAAGTGCTGAATTATTTAAAACCTTAATTGGTGATTATCAAAAACTCTATCGTCACTATGCAGTTTCATCTGAAACCTTGCTTGGTAGTAAACCAGCCGACAAAGGTTTATTCACTCAACAATTGGTGACCGCCTCATCAGAAGGTAAATCTGAAGAGCCGCCTCGTGATTATTCCGAAGGTTCATCTGGTTTATTAAAAACAGATAAAGAAAACCAATAATAATTAACGGTTGAATAATAAAAAAATCAGGAATTAAATACTTAATCCCTGATTTTTTATTAGTGATTACTCAATACTTGAGCCGGTTGTAACTTCGCGGCTCGACTGGCCGGATAAAGACTCGCGAGTAAACTCAATACCAATGCCGCCACGAGAACTAATACAACATCGAACCAATGTAATTCACTTGGTAAGAAATCAACGAAATAAATACCATCTGATAACAGTTTTTTACCGAGTAATGTCTCGATGCCTTGAATAATCGGCGTGAGATTCAGTGCAAGTACGACACCTAACACGATACCAATCAAACACCCTTTCATTCCCGCAAGCAAACCATACCAAATAAAGATCTGCTTAATAAAACCATTATTCGCCCCCAGGGTTCGCATAATCGCAATATCACCTTGCTTATCTTTTACCGCCATAATTAAGGTAGAAACAATATTAAAACACGCTACCCCTATTACAAGCACCATCGCGATATACATCACGGTACGGATAAGCTGAATATCACGATACATATAGCCAAATTTTGCCACCCAATTTTGAATATAAAGCAGTTGCGGATAATCATTCAGCATCGAATAATCCATTTCTTGTACTTTGAATGGATCATCAATTTTCAATTCAACACCGGTAATTTGATCTTCGCGATACCCCATTAATTCTTGTGCTTGAGGTAATGCCAGCAAGGCATAACTGTGGTCTAACTGACCATCTAAACGCAAAATAGCGGTCACTTGAACACGCTCACGATTAGGCTGAGCCATTTGATCTTCGCCATTCGGTTGAGAAATCAATAACGACACCCAATCGCCTGCTTTAACATCTAACTCTTTGGCAATACCAGAGCCCAGCACCAATCCACCTTCTTCTGCGAATTTCTGCCAGCCATCACCTTCCACAAACTTACCAAGAGAACTCACTTGATCTTCAGCTTGCTTATCGACCCCTTTCACTTGTACAACTTTAAGTTTATTGCCATTTTCGACTAAGGCAGTAAAACTCACAAAAGGTGAAAGTGCGGTAATTTTTTTGTTTGTTTTTAGACGTTCCGCTAGGTTCTGCCAATGGTTTAATGTGGCTTCATTGTCATGTGGATTTACCGTGATTTCCGTATGTGGCACGACAGCCAAAATACGTGAATTCAATTCACGCTCAAAACCATTCATCGCACTTAATCCCACAATCAATACTGCCACACCAAGGGCGATACCTATAGCAGAGAATTTTGAAATTAACGCCACTAACGGATTCTTTTGCTTACCCCGTTGATAACGCCAACTAATGAAAAAAGGCGTATTCATTATGCACCTTCCTTCAAAATGCCGTCTTGCATGGTTAAGCAACGAGACAGTTTTTGCGCTAATGACATATCATGTGTAACCAATAAAAACGCAATGTTTTGTTCCGCATTCAAGGTTTGAATCAACTCAAAAATACTTTCTGTGGTTTTATGATCCAAGTTACCAGTTGGTTCATCAGCCAAGACGAGAGCGGGATTATTCACTAATGCACGAGCAATCGCAACACGTTGACGTTCACCGCCAGAAAGTGCAGATGGACGATGAGTAATGCGATGACTTAAGCCTACTGCGCCTAATATTTTTTCAGCACGATCTTTTGCTTCTGTTTTATTCTGGCGACCAATTAACATCGGCATCATGACATTTTCCAATGCGGTAAAATCCGCCATTAAATGGTGAAATTGATACACGAAACCGAGATTTTGGTTACGTAATTTAGCCAATTCACTTTCAGACGCTTTCTGTAAGGATTGTCCTTTAATAAACACTTCCCCACTACTTGGCTGATCTAGGCCGCCTAAGGTGTGTAATAAAGTACTTTTTCCCGAACCTGAACTCCCCACAATCGCCACTAATTCTTGTGGTTTCATGGCAAAGCTTACGCCTTTTAATACTTGGGTTTGGTTCTCGCCTTCTTGGTAAAATTTATTAATATTTTGGCATTCTAATAAGTAGTTATTCATATTTTACTCATAACGTAATGCTTCCGCTGGCTCAGTTTTCGCCGCACGATAAGCTGGATAAATGGTTGATAATAAAGATAATAATAAAGAAAAAGCAATCACAATAATGACTTGCACAGGCTCAATGGATGTTGGCAAGAAAACACCATTCGGATTGACCGCACTTAAAATTGCCCCAAGGTTTAAGGTGATTAATACACCCAGTACAGCACCAATCAATGTGCCCACTAGCCCCACCAATAAACCTTGATAAATAAAGATCGAACGCACTTGTGATTTAGTCACACCTTGCGTTTGCAGAATAGCGATTTCCCCTTGTTTATCCACCACCATTAAACTTAATGAGGTCACAATATTAGAAATTGCCACAACAATAATTAAGCTAATCAACAAGCCCATCATATTTTTTTCCATACGAACCGCTTGGAAGAATTCCCCTTTTTGGACACGCCAATCGCTGATATGACTCTCTTTAAAATAGGTTGGTAATTCTGTGATTTGGAAAGGATCATCCAAGAATAAACGATAGCCTTGAGCCTCACCAGGCTGAATACGCATTAAGCGACCAATATCGGCTAAATTAGCAAAAACCTCGTAACCTGACGCTTCGCCATAATCATAGTAAAGCTCGCTCACCGTAAATAAACGCTGCATTGGCACGCGACCAAACGGGGTGTATTGGCTGTTTTCCGTAATCATTAAACGAACCTTATCACCCACCGCTAAGCCTAATTTTTGTGCTAACTTATCGCCCATAACTAACTTAAACTCACCTTGTGGTAAAAGTTGGTTAAACTGACTAGGATCGATATCTTCTAATAAAGGATCATCTGAAAAAGACTGAATACCAATCACTTGTCCCGCACTTACGCCTTTTGCTGTTTGAAACACGACATTCGTGGTATTAATCGGCACGGCTTTTTGCACAAAGTGCGGTGTATTTTCAAGCGGTTTTTCCGCCGAAATAGGCGCCTCTTGGCTAATAATCGCGTGTGGAATGCTCGAAAGTACCTGTTGTTTTTGATAGCCTTCTAATCCATTCATAACAGAAAGTACAATAATCAATGCCATCACACCCAGTACGATGCCAAAGCTTGCCAAATTAGCAACAAGTCGCCCAAAACGATCAGCGCTTTTTGCCCGCCAATATCGCAGGGCGACGTATAAAGAAATAGGTAAATTCATTATTTTTGATTTAATTGTTGAACGAAATCTTCAATATTTTGCGCCACTTTTTTCGTTAGCGTGGTTACCGCACTATCACTCGCCCAAGCAATATGAGGTGTGATAATTAAATTAGGCATCGTTTTCGCTAATTCAATCAGCGGATTGTTTTTCTCTGGTGGTTCTTTCACTAACACATCTAATGCGGCACCACCTAATTGTCCTGATTTTAATGCGTCACAAACTGCTTGCTCGTCAATCAATGGACCACGACCAGTATTGATTAAATATGCACCTTTCTTACAAAGTGACAAGGTTTCTTGATTGATTAAATTTTTAGTTGTTTCAGTCAATGCACAATGCAATGTCAGAATATCGGCCTGTTTTAGCACATCTTCAAAAGGCGTGTAACCTTCACGGCACGTTGTGGCACGATGTTCAGCATAAAGGACGTTCATGCCTAAAAGCTCTGCTAAACGCCCTACTTCTGTACCTAAACAGCCTTTTCCAAACACACCTAATGTTGAACCTTTGACATCTGTAATGGGATAATCAAAGTAGCAGAACTGTTTACTCTCAGTCCATTTTCCAGTGATTTGATCGCGCTGCCAGCCAGCCAAGCTATGTTTTAACGCAAAAATCATTCCCAACACATGCTCAGGTACCGTCGTGGCAGAATAACCCGTCACATTTTTAACCGCTACGCCCAATTCTTTTGCTGCGTCTAAATCCACGTTATTGGTGCCTGTTGCGGTGATAGCAATCAATTTTAATTTAGGTAGTTGTTGCAACACCTCACGGCTTAAAATCACTTTACTGGTGATAATAATATCCGCGTCTTTTGCTCGCTCAATGGTTTGCTCCGCAGAAGTATATTCATACTCTACCCAGTTATGCGGAAAGCTTGGACGAGGAATAGGAATATGTTTCGGAATTGCGGTGCTGTCTAAAAATACGATATTCATTGTTATCTCCTTTTACAGAACAAAAGTGCGGTCAAAAACAACGCTGTTTTCAACCGCACTTCTCTATTAAATAGAGGTATCTAATTCAGGGAAAGATTTCACTAAATCATCAATGGCTTTCATCTGTGAGACAAAACCTTCTAATGCCGAAAGTGGCAATGCAGAAGGACCATCACATTTTGCTTGATTTGGATTTGGATGCGCTTCCAAGAATAAGCCTGCAATACCAATTGCTAAACCCGAACGGGCTAATTCAGTCACTTGTTCACGACGACCGCCTGAAGCAGCACCAAACGGATCACGGCATTGTAATGAATGGGTCACGTCAAAAATAACTGGACTACCTTTAGATACTTTTTTCATTACGCCAAAACCTAACATATCCACCACTAAATTATCGTAACCGAAGTTTGAACCACGATCACAAAGGATGATTTTATCGTTACCACATTCTTCAAATTTATCCACGATATTCCCCATTTGACCCGGGCTTAAGAATTGTGGTTTTTTCACGTTAATTACCGCACCCGTTTTTGCCATGGCTTCGACTAAATCAGTTTGACGAGCTAAGAATGCCGGTAACTGAATCACATCCACCACATCAGCAACAGGCTGACATTGATAAATTTCGTGCACATCGGTAATTACTTTCACGCCAAAGGTTTCTTTTATCTCTTGGAAAATTTTTAAACCTTCTTCCATGCCTGGACCACGGTAAGAATGAATTGAAGAACGGTTAGCTTTATCGAAAGATGCCTTAAAAACATAAGGCACACCCAACTTTTCTGTCACTTTCACGTAAGCTTCACAAACTTGCATCGCCATATCGCGACTTTCAAGCACGTTCATTCCGCCGAAAAGTACAAAAGGTTTGTCATTTGCGACATCAATATTGCCAATTTTTACAATTTTATTTTGCATAATATTTCCTTTTTAATGGATGGCATTGGCATCTTTCAATGCTTCGCCTTTCAGTTCTAAAAGTTGAGTTTTTAACAGAGAAGAAGTGGGATCATTTGGACATTGATCCACAAAATATTCCAAATCCTCAATGGCTGAAGGATAAGCGCCCATTTGCGCCAACACTAAGCCACGATCGCGAATATCATAAGGATCTTTTCTTCCCGCTAACAAGAATTGGATATAATTAAAAGCCAAATCGTTTTGTTCTTCACGAATTAAGGCATTCTTGGCAAGCTGACGGAAACGAGCGGTTAGCATCGGAATATCTGCTCGGGCTAAATCCTCAGGTTGAATTTGAGCCCCAAAACCAAAGGCGCCTTCATAGAGTTTTTTCAATTCATCTACTGAAATGTATTTTCCGCTCCAAGGATCAATAAATGCTACTTCACCCTCTACTTCTGCACGTAAAATCAGTTGAGTCGGGAAATTCACCGGATAAATCGGCAATTTTAAACTTGCAGCCAAATAAAGGATTAAAGCACCAAGACTCACCGGCATGCCTTCATGCTCTTCTAAAATATACGGAAGGTATAAATTGCGAGCATAGAAATAATTATCCGCATCGCAATGAAATCCCCAATCACCGTAAAATAGCTGTAATAATTGATGAATTTTAGCTTTATCATCCCATTCTTCTGGAATAGCTTGGCGAGCTCTACGCACTAAGCTACCCACAAGCCCTCTTATACGAGGCTCATCAAGTTGCTCTTTCTCACAAATGCTCAGATAAAAATGAGTCAGTTCAGCATATAAGGCTTTTTGATCGTATTTCATTACCGCTTCCAATATCCCAACGTTACGCGCTCATTGTCGCCATAATCCCGTATGGTTGCAACCCCTTGCCAATGATTTTGCCAGAAAATTGACCGCACTTCTTTGCCCTGTTTCCAACCGTGCTCTAACAATAAATATCCGTTATCTTTTAAATGTACCGGTGCACACTCAATAAGATGACGTAAATCAGCTAAACCGTTTTCACCTGCCACCAACGCCGAACGAGGTTCGAAACGCACATCACCTTGAGAAAGATGCTCATCGGTTTCATCAATATAAGGCGGATTACTGACGATAATATCAAACTGCCCTTCAACATGTTCAAACCAAAGACTCTGCAAAAATTGTACCTTGAGCTGATTTTTTTCGGCATTGGATTGCGCTAATTTGACGACATCTGGCATTAAATCAACACCAATAACATCCAATTGAATAGCCTTTTTTTGACAAATAGGAAAAAGCTCAGAAGCCAACGCCAACGCAATGGCACCCGTGCCGGTTCCAAGATCGAGAATACGAAAGTGCGGTGGATTTTTTTCCAGTTTTTCTAACGCAATGTGTAATGCTTTTTCTACGAGAATTTCAGTATCTGGACGAGGAATTAATGTTCCTTCAGACACATTTAAAGGCAAGGACCAGAATTCTTTTTCTCCAAGGATATAAGCGATAGGCTCGCCTTTTAAACGACGATCTAAAAGTGCGGTCAATTTTAACCGCACTTTTTCATCAATTTCCGTGTCATCGAAAGCTAAAATTTGCGTTCTCGATTTGCCCGTTGCGTGTTGCAATAGCACTAACGCGTCAACTTTGCCATTCTCTGTCGGATTTACCTGATTTAAGGCTTGCGCAGCATCGGCAAGCCATTGTTGGTAGGTCATTAATTACTCTCAGATAACGCTGCTAATTGATCTGCTTGATATTCAGTGATAATCGGCTGAATAAGCTCGTCAATTTTGCCGTTCATCACTTCATCTAAGCGATAGAGCGTTAAGTTGATACGGTGATCTGTTACACGACCTTGTGGGTAGTTATAAGTACGAATTTTATCAGAGCGATCGCCTGAACCTAATAAGTTACGGCGAGTATCGGCTTGCTCTGCGGCTTGACGCTCTTGTTCGGCTTGAACAATACGTGAAGCCAATACAGACATCGCTTTAGCTTTATTTTTATGTTGTGAACGCTCATCCTGACATTCCACCACAATACCTGTTGGAATGTGGGTAATACGTACCGCTGAGTCTGTTGTATTAACGTGCTGACCACCCGCACCAGATGAACGGTAGGTATCAATACGTAAATCTGCAGGATTGATTTCCGGCATTTCAGATTCAGGCAATTCAGGCATAACCGCAACAGTACAAGCAGAGGTATGAATACGACCTTGGCTTTCTGTTTTTGGTACACGTTGTACACGGTGGCCGCCTGATTCAAATTTTAACTGACCATATACGCCATCACCGCTTACTTTAACGATGACTTCTTTATAACCGCCCTGCTCGCTTTCATTTGCGCTGAGCATTTCAACACGCCAGCGTTTACTTTCTGCATAACGGCTGTACATACGGAATAAATCACCGGCAAAGATACCCGCTTCATCCCCACCTGTACCCGCACGAATTTCTAAATAGCAGTTATATTCATCATTTGGATCTTTCGGCAATAAAAGAATTTGAAGTTGTTGTTCCACGTCTTCAATTTCGACTTTGGATTCTTCAATTTCCATTTCTGCCATTTCTTTCATTTCAGGATCATCTAACATCAACTCTGCTTCAGCAATGTTAGAATTAAGCTGATTCCAACGATTAAAACATTTCACCACATCTTCAAGTTGTGAATATTCTTTAGAATACGCACGGAATTTATCCTGATCCGAAATTACCGACGCATCGCCTAGCAATGCCTCTAATTCTTCATAACGTTCTTTTAAACTTTCAAGTTTTGCAATAATAGAATCTTTCATATTTTTATAAAGTTAAAGCCAAAAATAAAATCGGCCTATTCTAGCCGATTTTAAGGAAAATTGACAGACGCAAAATCTGCCTAAAAATGACCGCGTTTTAGATGCGAGTCACATCAAATTTCGCTAAATCAATTCGATCTTCTGTGCCATAAAATTGAGCCAAGGCATGACGCAAGGTTTCTGCGCGTTTTGGTAAGCCTTTTTCTGCATAGGTTTTTACTTGTTCATATACCGCTTGCTTAAATGGTTGCGTATCTCCCGGATTGCCATTCAAATTATCCGCACTAGCAAAATAACGGAATCCCGCCGCTGTGGCTAAAATCCATTCCAATGCTTGAGGCTTCACTTCAACCTTTTCAAAATCACGCTGACGATCTTCTGAACGCCCATCCGGCTCATACCAATAGCCAAAATCTTCTAATTTACGGCGTTCTTTCCCCGCCACTAACCAATGGGCAATTTCATGTAATGCACTGCTGTAAAAGCCTCTCGCAAAGTAAATGGCGTTATAAGGCACCTCATCATTTGCAGGGATGTAAATCGGCTCATCCCCACCTTTAACCAATCGCGTATTATATTCTTCTTCAAAACATTGATTAAAAATCGCAATGATATCCTCAAGTTTGTGTTCCATGCTTTCTCCAAATATTTTTATCAATAAAACCTCTTAAAAGGTTTGAGAATTATCTCATTTTTAATGTTTTTCACAAAATCTTGGTTAAATAAAAAACGTCTGAAATTAACGTTTCAGATTTTTTTCATCATAAAGTGCGGTCAAATTTTTAGGTGTTTTTAAACCTATCTTTAAGCCCCATCTATTTAATATCCCCCTTGGGCGCATGCCCGAAATACCGTTTGTATTCACGGCTGAATTGGCTAGGTGACTCGTAGCCGACTTGGTAAGCGGCTTCGGTAATGCCTCGTCCTTCTTGTGCGATCAGTCGTCTGGCTTCCATCAAACGTAATGATTTTTGATATTGCAGCGGTGAAAGGCTGGTTATCTTTTTGAAATGGCTATGAAAGCCAGATAATGACATACCACATAGATTTGCCAAGGTTTCCACGGTGATGGTTTCACTAAAATGTTGTTGCAGATAATAGGTAGCTTGGGCGATTTTTTTGGTGTGCGATCCATTGCTTACCATGGCTTTAAATTTGCCACCTTGTTCGCCTGTAAGGAGTCGATAATATATTTCTTGTTGGATAATCGGTGCAAGAAACCCAATATCTTTTGGATTTTCGTGCAAGAGTAATAAGCGTTCAACAGCATTTTTGAGAGATTCATCCAAATGCCATTGTGCAAAACCCTCGTCGCCCTGTTGGACATCATCTGCAAGGTTTGGATTTGCTAATAAAATCTTGCTAACGCTTTCAATATCAATTTTCATCGACATCACTAAAAACGGCTTTTGCGGCTCTGCATATTTAATCTCGCCACGCATCGGTATGTTTACTGGGCAAAACATAAAATGTTGATTATCAAATCGGTAGCATTGTTCGCCTAGCTGCACTTCACGTTCTCCGCTTAACACGATGCAAATGCTCGGCTCTTGAATAATACCTTCGTAACAAAATGGTTGATCTGAATGGCGAAGAAATAAGCCTTTAATCGATGATGAATAGAGTTCGTTATGTGGAATAACCTTTAATAATCGTTCTATCATTTCAGTTGAGAACATAATTTTGTAGGAATAGGCAAGTAATTTGGATAAATCATATAACACTTAATATTGCCGTTCAATATAATGAACTCACTTTTAACGGCGGTACGCCAAACCATATTAACCAACATTAAATGAGGAAAACATTATGAAAATTTTCTACAAAACATCAGCAACAGCAACCGGCGGACGTGATGGTCGTCCCCAAGTGGACGACGGTTCAATCAGCTTTGATTTGGTTTCATTTCAAAATGACGGCACTGGAGCTGATGAAAAACACCAACGCGCCGAGTATGGCAAGCACCGCCGCACCGACGAAAAACGGCCGCATGGGGTGGGTGAAAAACTTATTCATGGTTTGGCTTAATTCTGCATGAAGATGCTTTCGGATATGGATTTATTGGGCGGACAGGGTTGTATCTTGTATTGAAGAAGCAAGCAGAAGGTTTGTCAGATACTCAAATGCCCGTATTATTCATATTATTGATATTATTGTTTGAATTGTATTATTTTCAATAATAATAAATAACCCTAAACCAATATAAATAACAGCCATTATCCAACGACTAAACTTCTCTACAATTTCACCAACACCTGAAATATTAGCCAATCTTTGTGCTGTATATACTAAAACAAAAATCAATATTAAAAATACAAGAAGAGTAACTAATAAGTCGACAAGATCTAAAGTCACAAAGTAAGGAACAAAAAGTCCAATATTATCTGCACCACAACTAGCAACTGTAACCAAAGCAACAATACCGACTAATTTTGACAACCCTTTTTCATCCAATTCTTTTTTAGCTCTTTTTTCGCCCTCACAATCGTCGTAAATAGCAACTTTAATACCTAAGTAAATCGGTATTAAACCTAATAAACCCAACACCCATTTTTCCGGAACATAATTCAAAACAAAAGCTAGAAATAAACTAACTAATATTAAAATTACAGAACCTAAATATTGTCCGATATAAATATCTCGATATTCTTTTCTAGTATTTGCTCTAGCAAAAAATATTAATAGTATTACCAACAAATCTACTGCTGTAGCAATATATAAAACAGCAGCAGTAATCACAGTCGAAAACATAAAGCACCTCATAATGAATCCCCTGCCCCCTTGGCACCACGGCTTTTTCAAAAACCGAATCGCGTTCGGATAACAGATTCGTATCTTTCGCTAAAGAGGCAAGCCTGCGGCTTGCTTACCCTCTCCCTAGCCCTCTCCCACGGGGAGAGGGAATTGGGCTGTCGAGCCTGAACATTTTCAGGTTTACCTGACATCTGATTCCCAATTCTACGGCTCTCTGATTTTGAGAAACCTGATCCCCTTTCCCCGTGGGAGAGGGCTAGGGAGAGGGCACGAACCGCAAGGTTTGTCAGAAATTTAAATTCCTATCACTCATAATAATGAATCCCCTGAAACTCTCTTGCCACCATGGCTTCTTCAAAAGCCCAATCGCGTTCGGACAGCGGCGTAGGCAGGGTAATCACGTTTTGCACGTTCATGCCCTTAGTGGAAAGCAGCATGATTTCATGGCTCAGGCGTGCGGCTTCGAAGCGGTCGTGCGTTACCAGCATACACGCCATGCCCTGCCGCTCGATTTTTTCCACCAGCATGGCGACCAAAATATCGCGCAAATCGCGGTCCAAACCGACGAACGGCTCGTCCAGCAAGGCAAGGTCGCAGCCGCACAGCAGCAGGCGCAAAAATGCTACCCGTTTCGCCATGCCGCCGGACAATTCGGTCGGATATTTGTTCAAATCGCCCGCAGTCAGCCCGACTTTCGCCGCCAGCGCGATGATTTCGCCTTCATCGGGTTTGTCCATAAAAATAGCGATATTCTGCATCGCGGTCAAGTTTTCCAGCAGGCGGTTTTCCTGAAACAGAAAACCCGTTTTGCGGAAAGTATTGCGTATCGTGCCCGATTTCGGCGTTTCCAAGCATTCAAATCCATCCGTTTGGGCGCAACAACAGGCCGCGCAATTTTAGTGGAAGGAATTAATTAAAATTATTTCTTAGAAAAAGGCCGTCTGAAATTTCAGACGGCTTTTTTATAACAAAGTGCGGTCAAATTTTTAGGTGTTTTGCAAATCTCCATCAAAACTTGACCGCTTGTTTTTAAAACTTCACTGTTTCACCATCTTCTGGAATTACTACATTTTCAAGCTTGTTTGCTTGGATAAATTGGCGTAAATCCTTACGGTAAACAGACATATGGTTTACTGCATCCATGTGCACTGTGATAAGTTTTGTATTTGGTAGCATTTGGCGAGCATGGGCAACATCTTGTAACCCCATAATAATGCCGTCATTCGGAAAAGCTAAGGTACGCGCATCACCTGTGTTCATAATCATTACATCAGGTTTATAACGATTAATGGCTTTGTTTACTTCGGCAGTCCAAACTGTGTCACCAACCAAGTACACCGTTGGATGACCTTTCGCTTGGAATGTTACGCCCATCGCCTCATCTAAAATCTCAGCCAATTGTGGCACAGCGTACATTTCCGTTGTACCGTGAGAACCACCGGTTTTATTTAAAATAATACCTTCAAACTCCACCGGTTTTTCCAACGATAAACTGGTTATGTTTGTAAAACCTTGCGCTTTGAGTAAGTCGCCATCCCGTTCATGCTGCACAAAAATTTTGATGGATTTAGGTAAAATTTTTTGTGCAACCTCATCCCAATGATCTTCATGTGTATGAGTCAAAATAATGGCATCAACATCTTTGAAAGTATCTTCTGCTTTCATCGGTAATTCCACAAGTGGATTACGCAAATGGCTATTTAATGTTCCTTCAAAGCCTGCATAACGTCCTTTTTCAGCAAGCATCGGGTCAATTAAAAAAGTTTTCCCTGCGTAGTTCAGGCGACCCGTGGCATTGCGGATATGTTGGTAGCTATCAGTGTTTTTAGAGGCAAGATCTACAGCGAAAGTATTTGCGCTAATAGCCAATGCTGTAGCGCTAATTAAGGTTTTTAAGTTCATTGTTTTTCCTTTTCTATATACGTTATTGAATGAATAAACATATTATAGTGAGAACAAAATTGTTCAAAAATAGATAAAAAATCAATAAACGTAATAATCGGGTCATTTCTGTGTTATGCTCATATCAAAGTAGGAGAAATAAAATGAATAAACCCACAGTTGCTTTGATTGTGTATGAACAAATGATGCCCATTCATTTTGCGATGGCATATTCCGTTTTTTCTATGTTGGATTTAAACGGCAAGCCGTTATTTAACTGTAAAATCGTTAGCGATTCGGACAACCTGACAAACTCGCTATTTCACATACATTTAGATGGTGGTTTAGAATGGTTAGAGAATGCCGATATTGTTGTGATGACTGGATGGCATAATACTCAAGTGATGCCGAGTGAGGCTTTATTAACAGCATTACGGCAAGCATATCAACGTGGTGCGACAGTAGTGGGTTTATGTTATGGTGCCTATGTGTTAGCGTGCAGTGGTCTACTTAACGGCAAAAAAGCAACCACACATTGGCTAGGAGATAGTGATTTTACTAGTCGCTTTCCGCAGGTGAAATGGGATTTAAATCCTATTTATTTGGAACAAGATCGACTGATTACCTCAGCAGGAACGGCAGCTTCCATGGATTGTTGTCTTTCTATTGTCCGTAAATTATATGGTGTGAAAATTGCCAATCATATTGCCCGAATACTGGTTATCCCCCCTCATCGTGAAGGCGGACAAGCACAATTTATCGAACGCCCTATTTCTCGTTCGACACCTAATCATAATATCAATGCGTTGCTTGCTTATTTAAATGAAAATCTGACCGCACTTCATTCGACTGATAGTCTTGCAGAACGTTTGTCAATGAGCCGTAGCACTTTCACCCGACATTTCCGTAAAGCAACCGGAATGTCATTAAATCAATGGTTAATTGAAGCAAGGCTACAACGAGCAAGAGAGCTTTTGGAAAGCACAGATTTATCTATTACTGATATTGCAGAACAAAGTGGATTTCATAGCGATACCGCCTTGCGTCAGCACTTTTTGAAAAAACATAAGATTTCACCGAATCGCTGGCGTAAGCAGTTTCAAATTGAGGATGTTTAGATCTTTTTATTTTAAAGTGCGGTCAGATTTTTAGATGTTTTTGCAAATTCAATTTAAAATTAAAACCGCTTGTTTGATCTAAATGGATAAAAGCTATTTCGGCGGACGCTGCAGGAGCAGACGCGGTCGAGGTGCATCAGGGAAAGTTGTCGTCTTCGGCATTCTGAAACGTAACGGACGGGTCTATATCGTTGCCGTAGATAATGCCAAGTCCGATGCTTTGCCTGTTATCAAACAGAAAATCATGCCGGACAGCATTGTTTACATGGATAGCCTGAGCAGCTATGACAAGCCTGGCGTCAGCGGTTTTATCCATCACCACATCAACCATTCCAAAGCGCTTGCAGACCATCTGAACCACATCAACGGGATTGAGAATTTTTGGAATCAGGCAAAATGCGTCTTGCGAAAATACAACGGAATCGAGCGCAAATCTTTCCCGCTTTTCTTGAAAGAATGCGAATTTCGATTTAACTTCGGCACACCGTCTCAACAGCTTAAAATCCTGCGGGATTGGTGTGGAATTTAGAGCTAATCTAGTACAGCCCCTACTTAAATATATAAAGCTGCAATATTTGCTAAATTTGTCTACTTTCGTCTGCTTTTAACATACGTAAAAACTTCTTTCTAGATAACTTGATAGGAGAATTTATAGCTATTCCCCATTGTAGAAAAAACTAAAAAATATTATATAAAATATAAAATAACTAATTGTATAAATAAAAATAAGATTTAGAGTTTGCAAGATAATTTTTCTTATTATTTTCCCTTTTGCCTCTTAAAGTAAAAAATATTTGTGTTATAAAAAATAAAATTGGGACATACATTATAATTAAATCATCTCCATGTATTACCCATAAAAAATAAAACCATAGCCTTTTAATACCAAATATTTCAGAGAAGCAAAAAAAAGATAATATTAAAGTATACAGAATGATAAAGATATTAGAGTATAATATACTACTAGACAGTTTTTTTATAAAAAATTTCATTCTTCAATCCTAGATTATTTAATGTTTTTGTAAGCTTTTTTGGCATCAGAAGTAAAATCTTGGCAATTATTGGACACAACATGATATGTGTTATTCCCATATTTTTTTCCAATAACTACTCCGTCATGTCGATTTGAACTCTTAGGTAAAACCACCCTCATTTCTTCCACTTGATTTACTGCTTTTTTCATTTTCAAATCATCATAATGTTTTCCTGAGCATTTATATTTGGCAATTATTTTAGGGCTGTTTCAGAAAATGGCCCTGTAGTTGTAAATCCAATATTTGTACCATCATCAAAGAAAATATGTTCATGGAAGATGCCCAAATCTAAACCGGTCCAACCTGAAGTTCTAAAATCAAATGGCATACCATTCAATAGTCGCGTACATATGCGTGCAAGGTCTAAAGTAATCTGGACATTTTGCCACCTCTTTAATCTTCGGTGCTGATGCAGCTTAGGCTTCTTCTCGGTATTTTTATGACAGGGACAGCCGTCTTGTAGAGACTAACTTTTGTTATCGCCTGAGGAGGATGTATTTTAGGTCGTCTGAAAGTTTTTCAGACGACCTTTGTGTAAGTTGGGTTTTCAACTTAGTCTATGTTTGCTTACTGACTAATAGGAATACTAAACCACAGTTCATATGAAGCTAAACCAATCCAGTCGATATTTGCATTTCCATCTGAGCGAATAGTTTTTCCGGAGCTAAACTCCCCCGTCTTAAACAAAAGAGGTTCTAAGAAATATGATTTGAAATTACAGCTCATCTTCAGATTATCAATCTGCATGCACAAATTCTGTATGAACGGGCTTTGAATAAAAGATTTCGTTATAATCTTTTGTATCTTTTTATCGAATGCCGAATACCTGCCGCTCAACGAAGTATTTTCCTTAAGCGCTTTCTCAACCGACTTTCTTGATGTTTCACTGTTGCTCCAGTTTAACTGTATTGCATACAATTTATTTTTATCGATTTGCGCAATGGAATACTTAATGGCATTAATGAGCTGATTCTCAGTCAACCGATGAACCACTCCTTCCGAGTCTGATGCTTGATAATGTCTAAAATTCAGAACATATTTTCCAGGCATGATTTCCCAATGTATCACATTGGAAACGGTAATATTATCATCCATTGTAAATTGAATAGTCTTCTCACAACCCTCGTTAATAGTGCGGGTACAAGCATTGGCATCGGCAAAAACAATGGCAATAAAACATGTAAAAAGAAATTTTTTAATTAACATGAACATTTCTCCTTAGGTAAAATCCAATAATCCCCACCGTACTTATTCATATGGATCACTATACTCACTATTACTATCAGTAACAACAGCGACGTGACTATCTGATAGCACAGATTTATCTATTGCTGATATTGCAGAACAAAGTGGATTTCATTGCGATACCGCCTTGCGTCAGCACTTCTTGAAAAAACATAAGATTTCACCGAGTCGCTGGCGTAAGCAGTTTCAAATTAAGGATGTTTAGATCTTTTTATTTTAAAGTGCGGTCAGATTTTTAGGTGTTTTTGCAAATTCAGTTCAAAATTAGACCGCTTGTGTGATCTAAACTCAGTCTATTCCTCTTCCTCTCCCTGTTAGGAAATTTGATTAGATAAAAATAAAAAAGGAGAGCTAAAATGCTCACCTTCTAAACTCATATTTTGTAATTATCCGAATACTTTTTCCAAATGTGCTTGGTAGTCTGCTAAGTATTGTTCTACTTGTGGATTTTTAATCACATCGTTACATAAGAATGTCGGCAGACGGGTCAAACCGATGAACTCATTGAGTTTGTGAAAGTGCATGTATAACGCATCCACGCCTTTGCCCTCGAAGAAGTCGCCTTCGCGGGTAAAGGCTTCAATCGGCGCATTCCAGGTAAGTGAGAGCATGTGTTTTTTGCCTTGTAACAAGCCGCCTGTGCCGTAGCCTTCAGTTGGATTGACACGATGGCGACCATCACTGTGGTAAAGCTTGCCGTGTCCGACGGTTAATACTTCGTCTATGTATTTTTTAACTGTCCAAGGTTCGTGCATCCACCAACCTGGCATCTGCCAAATCACGGCATCCATCCACAAGAATTTTTCGATTTCTGCTTCAACATCATAGCCGGCATCAATCACGGTTTCTTTTACATTGTGTCCAAGTGCGGTCAAAACTTCTTTCGCTTTTTTGTGAAGTGTATGGTTTAACTCACCGTGTGAATGTCCGAAATCTTTACCACCATCTAATAATAAAATATTCATCTTTTTGCTCCTACAACAAATAATTCTGAAAAATGAGGGCTTCAATTATGCCTTTTTACTTTAATTTTTAAAAGTGCGTTTTAGGTAGCGGTAATTTATGATTACTAACAAGACTAATGCATTATCTTTCAGATGACGGTTTTACCAGTCAAATTGAATACGAATTGAAAGTAGAAGATGAAGAAATAGACGTGAAGAAGGTTAAGAAATAAATAAAAATGCCTGTTGTAAAACAGGCATTAAAAGGATTATGCTTTTGGGCGAGTTAATAAAACGAATAAACCAAGAATCACATCACCAATTACCCAAAGTGTAAGGATTATACTTGCGCCTAATCCTGTGCCAAGCAGCGTACCTGCTCTTTCAGTATTACTTATAGTATTATTAATCACATAAGCACTTGAAGCAACACCGCCAATCAGCCAAATTGCCATTAATACATTAAATAAAATAAATAAGCATTTAAAAACCTTGCCCATAAATGTACGTTTTGGTTTGCGGAGTTGTTTACCGCATGACGGACATTTTAAAGCTTGGTTACTTACTTGGTTATTACATTCAGGGCAGTTAATTAACGCCATAATTCTCCTTAGGTTAGGTTTGTTTTATTAAAATAAATCGACCACTTCCACAATAAGATAATTATATAAATTTTTGAAAGAATAATAAAAAAGCCCTGAAGTTATTATTTTCAAGGCTTTAAAGTCTTTCATAGGACTTGATAGGTTTATTTTGTGGTGGAGCTGGCGGGAGTTGAACCCGCGTCCGAAATTACTCTACCTTCAGTACTACACGTTTAGTCTCGTCTTTAATTTCACTTAAGCATGCGGACAGACACGCTAAACTTAAGCTAGTTTGATTCAATTTAGTGCTTCGATCCTCAAACAGCGGCTTCCACACGATCTCGTTTTGGTTTGACTCCGCTTTATCCCCGTCTTACGAGCGGAAGCTGGGGAGCGAAGGCTATGAGCAGGTTATTAAGCTGCTAAAGCGTATTGTTCGTCGTTTGCGACTATTTTTTTGCGGTTTATTTACGAGGCCTACCGCACCTCGACGTGCACCTTGGGCTTCGCTAATCCCGTCGAATCCAGAATCAGCCCCAAAATCGTTCGGCAGTTTATCAAAAAATCCAAGAAAGGAAAAGAAGCTATTTATTAACCTAAGAAGTTAGGGTAAAATTTTGCCACTTTTTTATAAGGAATCGAATAATGAAAACATTAAAATCTCTGACCGCACTTTCATTAGGTGCATTATGTTTAGCATTTAACATGCAAGTTATTGCAAAAGAAGCAACACCAGCAAAAGCGACACAAACCCAACAACAAGCGGTAAAAGCGAGTGATAACATCGACAAATACCTTGCCATCAATATTGGTAATCGTGAAATGGTGGTTGATGAAAATGGCCAAGCGTTAAGTGCATTCAAACATGAAATCACTAACATTGGTCAAAAACCAATCAAAAACATTCAATGGGTGGGCGTATATGTGAATAACCGTAAAGTTATTTACAGCCAAGATATGCAAATCAATTTAGAAACTCCATTACAACCAGGCAAATCCATCAATATTAATTTACAAATTCCATTTGTTCAATTGGCTGAAGATGCACGCAAAGTCTTTATGAACCAACAAGAAAAAATTGATGTTTATCCTATTGAACGCGTTATCCAGCTTGGTGATAAAACTGTTCTCTCAGATCGTTAATTCTCTTCTCTAGCCCACGTAATGTGGGCTCTTTAATTACTGTATAGTTGAACAGTTGTTTTCTTTTCGATATACTAAAAACACGCCTAATTTTGACCACACTTATAGCATGAACTCCACCCGAAAAATCATTCACATTGATATGGATTGCTTTTATGCCTCTGTTGAAATCCGTGAAAATCCAACGCTACAGGGAAAACCTGTCGCCGTGGGGGGAAGTTCTCGACAACGTGGTGTACTCACGACCTGTAATTATGAAGCACGAAAATTTGGGCTACACAGTGCGATGCCTACGGCACAAGCCATCAAAAAATGCCCTAATCTGATTTTAGTGCCCGTTAATATGCCGCTTTATAAACAGGTATCCGCACAAATTCATCAGATCTTTCAACGCTATACGTCTATCATTGAGCCACTTTCATTAGATGAAGCTTATTTGGATGTCACGGATTGTACACAATGTTCAGGATCTGCCACTTGGATCGCACAAGAAATTCGCCAAGCGATTTTTGATGAATTAAAACTGACCGCCTCTGCTGGTGTGGCGCCCCTTAAATTTCTCGCCAAAATTGCTTCCGATATGAATAAACCGAACGGACAATTTGTGATTCAACCTCATGAAGTTGAACAGTTTGTAAAAACACTGCCATTGAAAAAAATCCCTGGCGTGGGCAAAGTTACCTCTGAACGTTTATTGAAAATGGGATTAGAAACTTGCGAAGATGTGCAAAAACTCGATCAATCTATTTTGTTAAATATCTTCGGTAAAATGGGTAAGCGAATTTGGGATTTTAGCCATGGCATTGATGATCGTGAAATTCAAGCACATCGAGAACGAAAATCTATCGGCGTAGAACGCACTTTATCTGAAAATATTCGTCATCTCGAACAAGGTATAGCGTTGCTAGATAATCTCTATGCCGAGCTTATTCGCCGTATTGAACGAAGTGCGCCGAATATCCCTTTAACCGCTTTTCGCAAAATTGGGGTGAAATTAAAGTTTGAAGATTTTCAGGTGACAACCTTAGAAAAAACAGGCTTGCCTTTATCACTAAAAAGTTTTCAACAATTACTGGAACAAATTTGGCAACGTAGCCATGGGAAGTCTATTCGTCTTGTGGGATTACACGTGAACTTACCGGAAGAAAGCCATTTAGAACAAATGAGCTTGTGGTAAAATACAAAAGAAAATGACCGCACTTTTATTCATTCCATCCCGAGTAGGATAATGAAAAAAACAAAAGTGCGGCCATTTTTTTGATGAATTTGTTGAGTTGGTCGATAAGCCGAGTTCTGTCGTGGACAATCATTCCTCTAGGCGACAAATTACTCTGCCGCTCAAGCAACCTACCCGAACTCTGGACGGGCCACCCATTGAGTTCCTATTTGGTCTTGCTACGAGTGGAGTTTACCTTGCTGCACGTTGTTACCAACGGCACGGTGTGCTCTTACCACACCCTTTCACCCTTACCGTTTTCACGGCGGTCTGCTCTCTGTTGCACTGGTCGTCGGCTCACGCCGCCCGGACGTTATCCGGCACTCTGCCCTTTGTAGCTCGGACTTTCCTCTCGTTTACTTGTCCCACTAGGTCGTGCGAACACGGTTAAGGGCTTCAATAAACCAGCGATTGTCTAACCAACTCGCGGCGTAGTATAGGGGGAATTCAAAGAGCGGTCAAATTTTCATTCTTATTTTTAATAACTTCCGTTAGAATAGCCCTGCAAAACACGGTTATTTTCAACCGCACTTTTATCATAAGGATTTCCTATGAATTATTTACAAATCGCACGAGAAACACTTTCTGTTGAAAGCCAAGCGCTCGCACAACTAAGCCAACGCTTAGATGATGAGTTTTCTCAAGTCGTGGATCTTATCCTTGCTTGCGAAGGTCGTTTGGTCATTGGTGGTATTGGTAAATCGGGGCTAATTGGCAAAAAAATGGTGGCGACTTTTGCTTCTACAGGAACACCAAGTTTCTTCCTTCACCCGACCGAAGCCTTTCATGGCGATTTAGGTATGTTAAAACCCATCGACATCGTGATGCTGATTTCTTATAGCGGTGAAACTGACGATGTAAATAAACTCATTCCAAGTCTCAAAAACTTTGGTAATAAAATTATTGCCCTAACTAGCAATAAAAACTCAACGCTTGCTCGCCATGCGGATTATGTTTTAGATATCACTGTCGAACGCGAAGTCTGTCCAAACAATCTCGCACCAACCACTTCAGCTCTAGTGACTTTAGCCTTAGGCGATGCTCTTGCGGTTTCATTAATTACAGCCCGTCATTTCCAACCGGCTGATTTTGCGAAATTCCATCCTGGCGGCAGCCTTGGTCGTCGTTTGTTATGCAAAGTGAAAGATCAAATGCAAACTCGATTGCCGATTACCACACCAGATACCAGCTTCACTGATTGCTTAACTATTATGAATGAAGGTCGTATGGGTGTGGCATTAGTCATGGAAAACCAACAACTTAAAGGCATTATTACCGATGGTGATGTGCGCCGAGCATTAACGGCTAACGGTGCCGATACACTTAATAAGACCGCGAAAGAGCTCATGACCTCTTCACCGAAAACTATTCATGAAAATGAATTCTTAGCGAAAGCAGAAGACTTGATGAAAGAGAAAAAAATTCACTCTCTTGTTGTGGTCAATGATGAAAATAATGTTGTGGGCTTAGTGGAGTTCTCAAGCTAATGATTAACGAAAAATTAAAGAAAATTAAATTAGTCATCACCGATGTCGATGGCGTATTAACTGACGGACTACTCCATTATGATGCAAATGGCGAAGCGATTAAAAGTTTCCATGTGCGCGATGGACTTGGCGTCAAAATGTTGATGGATGCAGGTATTCAAGTAGCCGTATTATCGGGCAGAGATTCGGCGATTCTGCGTAAGCGAATTAGTGATCTCGGAATTAAATTGTTCTTTTTAGGTAAGCTTGAAAAAGAAAGTGCTTGTTTGGATCTCATGAAACAAGCCGGTGTTACCGCGGACCAAACAGCCTATATTGGTGATGACAGCGTAGATCTCCCCGCTTTTACAACCTGTGGCCTTTCTTTTGCCGTGGCAGATTCTGCACCTTATGTGCAAAATGCCGTGGATTATGTGCTTGCACTTGGAGGCGGGAAAGGCGCTTTCCGAGAAATGTCGGATATGATTTTACATGCTCAGGGCAAAGATGAAGTCTATACTTCAGCCAAAGGCTTTTTAAAATCAGTCAAAAATATGGGACAATAACACCTATAACACTATTCAAAATAACTAAAAAAATAACCGCACTTTGATGATTCAGAAGTGCGGTTATTTCTTTTTATGTTTTATTGATTTGCTGGTAATGCACCTGAATTCCAAGTCTGTGCTTCAGCTGGTTTCTTCACTTGTAACATAAAGCGCTGATTTACCGTCGCTTGTGGTTGAACGATCGTACTACCCGATGGGGTCGAGAACGAAATACCGCCTTTCAACAATTGTTGTACACTACCGGTATTAAATTCAGCCCCTTTCCAACCAAGGTTGAAATCATAACCCGATGAAACCCAGAACTCTGAATTTTTACGCACTAAATGTTGATACTTCGGTGTAATCGCAATATGTACCAACACACGATCGCCTAAAGAATTCAATTCAAACTTACGAACGGTTCCCACTTCAACTCCGCGATAAAGCACTGGTGAGCCTTCCGTTAAATTCATCGCATCACTGGTTTCCAAAATAAATGGCACGCCATTGCTGTATTTATTTCGAGGTTGTGCAGTTTGTGCTAAATTAAACTGTGTTTTTGGTTGACCTTTGCCTAATTCAATATCAATGTAAGGCTGTAAAAGGCTATCTAAGTTTTCAATTCCACCCGCTGAGATTTGTGGAGAAATCACTTTAAATACAGTACCCTCTTTTGCAATCATTCCCATATAACTTGGGTTAATTAATGCTTTTGCGGTGATGCGATTTGTTTTTTGATCAAGGGCAATCTGCTCGACCTCACCCACATTCATACCAAGATAACGCAAGCTCATTCCTTTACTTAAAGCGGTTGCATCATCTGTGAGTAACGTAATCACTTGTCCTGCTGATTTGGCTCGCAATTCACTTGGATAAAGGGTTTTATTTTTGCCTGATCCTGTATTATCAAAACTAATCGCCCCTTTTAATGAACGAGCAACCGGAGAAGCCTGAATACTAATGCCTTTCGGCGTAATATCAATTTGTGCTGCACTTTCTACCCAGAATACACTTTTATCTGTAAGAAGATTTTGATAAGCCGGATAAATATACACATCAATATCAAAGTTATTGGCTTTCGGTCTTACGTTAATAATTTTACCCACTTCAAACTGACGATAAAGCACCACAGAACCTTTGCTAATACTTGGCAAATTAGTGGAATGTAGCACAATACTTGGATTCACTAAGTTACCCGTAATGCCCGTTTCTGCACTACTGATATCTTTATAAAGTGGATAGCTTGAATGTGGAGCACCACTTCCTTTTTTAGGTAATACTCTCACCCCACCTTGTAGCCATTTTGATGGTGTTGCTGATTCAAAACGTAATCCGTCTATACCAAAACTTACATCAAAATTAGAGGCAGCCACAAATTGAGTGTTCTCATGAATAAGATTGCGATATTCCGCCGCAATTGCCGCTTCAAATTTCACACCATCAACATTTAAGTGCTGCTTCACAATTTGACCAATAGCAATATTGTTATAAAACACCGATTGCCCTTCAGTAATACCATAAGTTTCTGGTGCGGTTAAGGTTAAAATTAAAGTATTCGGTGCTTTGAGTAATAACTCATGTTCTCGAATCACATCAAATTGCGTTTTGCTTTCTCCACTACCCGGAATAATTTCAAAATAATCTCCGCGGAAGAATTTTTTCGGATTAGCCACATCACCCAAATCTAACTTACGATTTTTTAACACAATACGTGTATTCGTTTTTAAGAGGTTAGCTTGGTTTGGATCGATTAATAATGTGCCTTTTAAAATTTCTTCATTATTTTCATCCGCACTTAAAGATGAAAGAAGACCCACTTGCTCATCACCATAATAAACCGAGGTTTGCCCTGCATCTAAACCCGCAGTCACTGGAATAGTCACCTCAACTTCAATTCCTCGTTTAGCCGCTTGCAAGTTAGAATAAAGTGTATAGTGGCTATTAGTCACAGCTTGCGGGCTATCTGGCGGTGAATCAAATGATACCGCACCTTGCACCACTGAATTTAAACTATCAATCTCTACATTTACACCTGATGCATTAATGTTAGCGTTGATACCACTGATATTCCAGAAGCGTGAATCTTTCTTCACAAAACGTGTAAAGGCTTTATCAATCACCACATCAATTTCAACTTTATTCTCTTTATTGAAGCGGTAATCATAAATTTTCCCGACCGGCATTTTTTTGAAGTAAACAGAAGCCCCAATTGAAATCGAACCTAAATCATCCGAAATTAAATGAATTAATAAATCGCCAGGATTTACTTGTGCAATAGGCCCTTGTTCTTCCGCAATAAATTCATTTTCTGAATCACCATCACCTGGTTGAAGCGTAATGTAATTTCCTGACACTAAAGAGTCTAAACCTGAAATCCCCGCGAGCGATACGCTCGGTTGCACAAGCCAAAATTTAGTATTTTCCTTTAACACATCGGTGGCTTCAGAATGAATACTTGCCTCAACTTTCACTTTTTGCATATTGTCAGTAAAGTTAACCTTCTTCACAACACCAATTTGCAAACCTTGATAGCGAATCGGTGTTTTATCTGCAACCAACCCTGCACCATTAGAAAACGTGATCGTAATCATCTTTCCTTGTTCTTGCACAATTTGGAAAAATAAAATCGCACCAATACATAATGCAATAAAAGGTAACAACCAAAACGGTGAGATGCGTTTATTCTTACGTAATAACGCTTCTACATTGTTATATTGCTCATCAATAGATTGAGATTCTGGTTTATTGTTTTCTGTCATAAATTTTCCAAATTAATCGACTATCAAACTGAGAAGTTGAAATCATAGTTAAAAACACTGCTGCACCGAAATAAAATGCGGCAGGGCCTACAGTAAAATTAATAATCTGTCCGCGTGTCACTAGAGACATCATCAAGGCTAACACAAAAAGATCCAGCATTGACCAACGTCCAACAAAGTGAACGATATGTAATAGCCGCATTTGCCATTTAATTGAATGTCGCCATTTAAAATGCACACTTGCCAGTAAATACAACATAATGAGGATTTTGCTTATTGGCACAAAAATACTGGCGAAGAATACCACGAAAGCAACAAAATAGCTGCCCATGCTTATAAATGACATCACTCCCGACATCAAGGTATCTTGTGACAAACTTCCTGTTAAATAAACGCCAGAGATTGGGAGCAAGTTTGCGGGGAAAAGCATGATAATCCCCGCCACTAATGTCGCCCAAACACGTTGTAATTTCACACTATCAGGTGTTTCAATAAGCGATGCACAACGTGGGCAAATTGCTCGATGACGGTGATCGTATTCTTGATCTTCTTTTAAAAAAGTGTAATCACAGGCAGTACAAAGTTCTAACGGTTTATCACTTTTGGTAACCGGTTTCTGCTCGGGATAAAAATCATGCCACAAGTCATCTAAATTAATTTTAATGAATAATAACGTGGTTAAAAGTGCAGTAAAAACAAAAGCAATTAAATACACATCTACTTCTAATGTGGCATATTCACGCACTTTAAACATGGTAACACCCAGTGCAACTAAATATACGTCAAACATGACCCAAGGCTTAATATATCCTACAAATAATAAAACATTACGAGGCTTAATTTTGAGTAATTTAGAAAGCTGCAACATAATGACTAAAATCGCAAAAGATACAGGCATTAAAACAGCACAGATAAAAATCATAAATGCAGTATAGGAATATCCCTCTACTGCCATTTTCCAAATCCCTTTCCAAACAGAAGCATCAATTTTAGTACCTAGTAAATCTAAGCTTAATAAAGGATAGCCTAAAGCAAATGGCATTAAAATTAAGATAGAAAGGGCGATTAATGAACAACGTTTAAGTGACCAACGACTTCCTGATTGCAATTTATGATGGCAACGCGGACATTGCGCGTGTTCCCCTTCTTGCGGACGACGAACAGACACTGTTGCATCGCATCCTATGCAACGCACTAGTCTATAAGTGGCATGAGTAAAATCAGGTGTTTTTGTCATTATGTTTTCAGAAATTATAAAAGTGGATTATTTTAGCCTGAATTAAGGGGATTTGTGAAGTTATTCATTAGAATTAGAAACGGAATTATTCTGTCCAACCATTGTCAATCCTTATAAAAGTGCGGTAAACTGTGCAAGTTTTTATTTTTTTATCCTAGGAAAACTCAGAAATGACAGATTCTCAAGTTGAAGCCCAAGTTGAAAATAATGCTGAAGGCGTTCAAAAATTAACTGATACAAAAGCGATCATTGCATATCTTGTGGAAAAATTCCCACTTTGCTTTATTGCAGAAGGTGAAGCTAAACCATTAAAAATTGGTCTTTTCCAAGATCTTGCTGAAGCATTAAAAGATGATGAACGTGTCAGCAAAACTCAATTACGTCAGGCTTTACGTCAATACACCTCCAACTGGCGCTATTTACATGGCTGTCGCGAAGGTGCTGAGCGTGTGGATTTATACGGCAACCCTGCTGGTGTATTAGACGCAGAACATGTTTCTCATGCGACTCAACAATTAGCAGATGCAAAAGCTAAATTTGCAGAAAAACGCAAAGCAGAATTAGCAGCCAAAAAAGCACAACAAAAACGACCTGCTCGTAAACCAAATTCAAATCAAGCAACTCGCAAACCAAAAGCCCCGCAAGTAAAACTAAGTGCGGTTGATTTCACAACACTTTCTGCAGGTAGCAAAGTGAAAGTGAAAGTAGCAGAACAAGCGAAAAATGCGACCGTATTAAATGTGGAAAAAGATGGCGCACGCGTAGAACTTGAAAATGGTTTAGTGATGACAGTCACCGCAGATCGTTTATTTGCCTAATAATTTATTTCTTATCGGGAAAGGTTAAATGAAATTACATACAACCAAAAGTCTTATTGCGACAGCAATTTTAGGTGCGTTATTTCTTCATTCGTCTGACACATTTGCCGTGCAGCCGAAATTAAAGCAAAGCGATATTACGACTCCTTCGGCAACTGATGCAAATCAGTTAGCAACAAAGCGTGCAACAACACGTTTAACCCAATCACATTATCGTAAATTTCAGCTTGATGACACCTTTTCCGAAAAGATTTTTGATCGTTATATTAAAAGTTTAGATTACAGCCATAACACCTTTTTAAAATCAGATATTGATGATTTACGTGCTAAATATGGTTCTAAATTAGATGATCAACTTAATGAAGGCGATCTTTCTGCGGCATTTGCTATTTACGATCTGATGATGAAACGCCGTTATGAGCGTTATGCTTATGCATTATCTTTATTAGATCAAGAACCTGATTTAAAAGGTAATGATCAAATTGAGATCGATCGTGAAAAAGCTGCGTTCCCAGCAACGGAAGAAGAAGCCAATAAGCTTTGGGAAGAACGTGTCAAAAATGATGTAATCAGCCTGAAATTAAAAGATAAAAAATGGCCTGAAATTAAAGAAAAACTAACTAAACGTTACAATTTAGCCATTCGTCGACTAACTCAAACCAAAGCTGATGACATTGTTCAGATTTATATTAATGCCTTTGCTCGAGAAATCGATCCGCATACAAGCTACCTTGCTCCGCGTACTGCAAAAAGCTTTAATGAAAGTATGAATCTTTCCTTAGAAGGAATTGGTGCGACATTACAATCTGAAGAAGACGAAACCAGCATCAAGTCTTTAGTACCAGGAGCACCGGCTGAACGCAGTAAAAAATTACAAGCAGGCGATAAAATTATTGGTGTTGGTCAAGAAAAAGGCGAAATCGAAGATATTATCGGTTGGCGTTTAGAAGATATCGTTGACAAAATCAAAGGTAAAAAAGGAACAAAAGTTCGTCTTGAAATTGAACCTGCAAAAGGTGGAAAAAGCCGTATTGTCACTTTAGTTCGCGATAAAGTACGTATTGAAGACCAAGCAGCAAAACTCACTGTTTCTAAAGTAGAGGGTGAAACAGTTGGTGTCATTAAAATCCCAAGTTTCTATATTGGTTTAACTGATGATGTGAAAAAATTATTAGTGGATGCTGAGAAGAAAAAAATTGGCGCTTTAATTGTGGATCTTCGTGAAAATGGCGGTGGTGCATTAACAGAAGCCGTAGCATTAAGTGGCTTATTCATCACTGATGGTCCAGTTGTACAGGTACGTGATGCATATCAACGTATTCGTGTACACGAAGATGATGATAATGCTCAGCAATATAAAGGTCCATTGTTGGTAATGATTAATCGTTTCAGTGCGTCTGCTTCTGAAATTTTTGCTGCAGCAATGCAAGATTACAATCGCGGTATCATTATTGGGCAAAATACCTTTGGTAAAGGTACGGTACAACAAAGTCGTTCATTAAACTTTGTTTATGATTTAGATCAAACACCACTTGGTGTATTGCAATATACTATCCAAAAATTCTATCGAATTAATGGTGGTTCAACCCAATTAAAAGGTGTAGCCGCAGATATTAATTTCCCTGAAATTATTGATGCTAAAGAAATTGGTGAAGAAAAAGAAGATAACGCCTTACCTTGGGATAAAATTCCGCCGGCAACTTATTCTGAAACCAATAAAGCGCGTAAAGATGTTGAAGCATTAAATGAAAAACATCTAGAGCGTATTGCAAAAGATCCGGAATTTATTGCTTTAAATGAAGATCTTAAGATCCGTGATGAACGCCGTGAGCGTAAATTCTTATCATTGAATTTCCAAGAGCGCAAAGCGGAAAATGATAAAGATGATGCGAGACGTTTAAAAGATCTCAATGATCGTTTTAAACGTGAAGGTAAAAAAGCATTAAAAGACATTGATGATTTGCCAAAAGACTATGAAGCACCTGATTTCTTCTTAAAAGAAGCGGAAAAAATGGCTGCTGATTTAGTGAAACTTAACGCGAATCAACAAAAAGTGGATGCTGAAATAAAACAAGAAGCGGCAAAAGCAACAAAATAACGATTATTTTGACCGCACTTTAGCAGATGAAAAGAACTGAAGTGCGGTTATTTTTTATGAATATTTTTAAAGGTACAGCAATGTTAAAAGGAACAATGAAATTAAGCGCATTAGTCTTATCATTATCAATGATGACGTCAGGTTGTGCGTTAGCTGAATGGGCCAAAACAGTTGGGCAACCTCAACAAGCCGAAAATAAAGGCGTTGATATGTCTAAATTAAGTCCTGAAGAGCGAGCAAAACTTGAAGCTGAAATCAAAGAGGATCAAGCTCGTTTAGCCGCTGAAAAACAAGCGATGCTAGAGATGTCATTAACGCATGAAATTGGTGAACAAAATCTACAGTTCAAACCAATTTTGGCTAAATTATATGCCGATAATAAATATGACTTAATGTGGAAAGACAAGGCTGCAGAAAAACAATTCCTACGTGAATATGCAGCAATGGTAGCATCAGGTATTTCTAAACGTTCTGCGCAATCATTAATTAATTTACATAACGCTGAAAAAACGGGCGGGCTCACCTATGATGTATTATTAAGTGATGCTTTCCTTGATTACTTGTATTACAGCAAGAATGTAAATCAACAAGCACAACGTTGGTTATACGCAGCGAATGCTTATAAACCAGAATTACCAAATCAAGAAATTATTGACCAATGGCAAAGTGCGGTTAAAAACAATGATGTTTCGGGCTTTGTAAATGGATTATCTAACCATAATCGTTTATACCGTGAAACGGTACAATCGCTACCGTCAATGATTTCAGCTTCAGGTATTTCTGCAATGGGTAAAAAACTTGCCCTTAATGCACAACGTTTACGTGTTATTCCTGACTTTGAAAATGGAATCTTTGTTAATATTCCAAGCTATCAATTGAAATATTATCGTGATGGCAAAGCAATTTTAGAATCTCGCGTTATTGTAGGGAAAAATGAACGTCGTACACCAGTAATGTACAGCCGTTTGAGCAATGTGGTTGTTAATCCGCCTTGGAATGCCCCTACACGCTTAATTAATGAAGATATTTTACCGAAATTAAAACGTGACCCAGGCTATGCCGCTGCACACAACTACTCTATTCTAGATAGCAAAGGTAACGCTATAGATCCTTACTCAATTAATTGGAGTAGCATCGGTGATAAATTCCCGTATCGTATCCGTCAAGCAGCGGGTGACAGTGCATTAGGTAACTATAAATTTAATATGCCAAGCTCTGATGCAATTTATCTTCACGATACACCAAATCATAGCTTATTCAGCAAAAAAGACCGTGCATTAAGCTCAGGTTGTGTGCGTGTAGAAAAATCTGATCAACTTGCATCTATCTTGTTACAAGAAGCTGGCTGGTCAGAAGATAAAAAACGCAGTGTTTTAGAAAGTAAGAAAACAACGTCTGCGAGCATTCGTACAAATGATCCTGTATTCTTGTATTATGTGACTGCATGGGTTGAAAACGGTCAAACACAAGTTTTACCGGATATTTATAAATACGATGATGCAGCGACTTTTAATGGTATTGACTGGGCTGTTGTAAAAAAATATCTTTAAACAATGTTCACGCTAGAACTTTTTAAAGAAAAAATTGTCTAGGGTGAGAGATGGGTAATAAAAGAGACTAAAAAATGAGTAACATTGACAAAAATCGTCGTAAATGGCTTTCATTAGGCGGCATCGTTTTAGGCGCAAGTATGATGCCGAGTACGGTGTTAGCGATGGTCTCTACCCCTAAACCTCGCATTCTCAGTTTCTATAATATCAACACCAATGAACGATTAAGCGGTGAGTTCTCTGCTACGTCTGGATTTAATCGTTCACTACTTGGTAAACTTGATTACTTCATGAGAGATCGTCGTACAGACCAAGTACGCCGAATGGATCCGAATCTCTTCATGAAGTTTTATCATTTACAAAGTAATTTAGGTTTACGCACTGCACAAATTGATGTGATTTGTGGCTATCGTAGTGCTGCGACAAATGCCATGCGCCGTAGACAAAGTCGTGATGTAGCAAGCAACAGCTATCATATTAAAGGCCAAGCGATTGATTTTAAAATCCCTGGTGTACCTTTAGCAAAATTACGCCAAGCGGCTGAAAATCTTGATAGCGGTGGTGTAGGATATTATCCGTATAGTAATTTTATTCACGTGGATACTGGCCCTGTAAGAACATGGCGTGGTGCATAAAAAACAGTTTAATTTTAGACCGCACTTTAGTGCGGTTTTTTGTTATCAACGATAAGGAAAAAAGATGAATATTGAAATTATTCCAGTTACAGCCTTTCAGCAAAATTGTTCACTTATTTGGGATGATGAAAAAAATGCAGCAATTATCGATCCTGGTGGTAATGCGGAAAAGCTTATTCAACGCATTGAAGAACTCGAATTAAACCTTAAAGCCGTCTTATTAACACATGGCCATCTTGATCATGTAGGGGCTGCTGAAGCGATTCGCGATCATTTTAATATTGAAATATGGGGCTCACAGGAAGAAGATCGCTTTCTGTTTGAAAGTCTACCACAACAAGCTCAGCAGTTTGGTTTGCCTTATATTTCTGCATTTACACCTGATCGCTGGTTTAATCAAGAAGGCGAAAAAATTCAAATTGGTACATTTACCTTTGAAATTTTTCATCTTCCTGGCCATACACCTGGTCACATTGGTTTTATTGAACATGAAAAAAATATTGCTTTTACCGGTGATGTGCTTTTCCAAAACAGTATTGGTCGTACAGACTTCCCTCGTGGGGATTTCGACACATTGATCTCATCAATCAAGAATAAATTATTTACATTAAACGATGATATGGTTGTCATTGCGGGACATGGCCCTTACACAACTATTGGACAAGAAAAACGAAGCAATCCGTTTTTGAAGTAAAGATCTGAATTTTGAGTAAAAAAAAGCTCCTAATTTCTTAGGAGCACCAAAAAGGAATTTATGAATAAAATCTCTAAAGTTTAGCTTTATCAAAGGAATCTCGATAAAACGCTAACGATTATATTGACATATTCTGACAAATGCAAGCTTTTTCTTTACACTAATTTACAAATCTTTACAGTTTGCTATTTTTATAACCACTTCGACGGCTTTTTCCATCCCTTCAAGGGTCACTAATTCATGTTTACTATGGAAATTATAGCCACCAGTAAAGATATTTGGACAAGCTAATCCTTTTTCTGCTAAAAATGCTCCATCCGTTCCGCCACGTATAGGTTTGTGATTTGGTGTAATACCGCAAGCTTTCATTGCTACGTCAGCGAGTTTAATCGCCTGTGGGACATTTTTGACTGTGTCATACATATTTTTGTAACTGTCTTCAATAACACATTCCACCGGCTCTTTCAGGCTTTTCACTCTATTAAATTTTTCCACTAGTTGATAAATAAACGCCTTGCGTTGCTCAAAATTAGCTTGGTCAAAATCTCGAATGAGATAATATAATTCAACTTTCTCAATATCCCCCTTAAAATCATCTAAATGGAAAAAACCTTCTTTTCCTGAGGTTTTTTCGGGGACATCATCTTTTGGAAAACCTTGTTGAAATTCACAAGCTAACGTAAGCGCATTCACTAATTTATTTTTAGCATAACCAGGATGAATGCTCCGACCTTTAAAGGTAATTTTTGCCGTCGCAGCATTAAAGTTCTCATACTCGAGCTCACCCACTTCTCCACCATCAATGGTATATGCCCAATCACAAGGAAAATCCTCCAATGGGAAATAATGCATCCCTAAGCCAATTTCTTCATCAGGCGTAAATGCCACTCGTATATTACAATGCGGGATATTTTTCTGTTGCAAGACAGAAAGTGCGGTCATAATCTCTGCGATTCCGGCCTTATTATCTGCTCCAAGTAAAGTCGTTCCATCTGTCACAATCAAGGTTTTGCCAATAAGCTGATGTAAAAATGGATAATACACTGGACTAATAAACTCTTCTCCTAAACCTAACGCAATATCTCCTCCCCGATAATTTTCAATCACTTCGGGTTGAACATTTTTACCGCTGCATTGAGGGGAGGTATCAAGGTGGGAAATAAAACCAATGGTATGTGTTAAATCAGGATGATTTGAGGGTAAATAAGCCGTGACGACGGCATGCTTAGTCACATTGACATCTTGTAATCCTAGTTCAATTAATTCTTGCTGCAAATGCAAAGCCAGCTTCATTTGCCCTGCTGAACTTGGCGAATGTTTTGCAGACGATTTAGATTGCGTATCAAACGCGACATAAGTTAAAAATCGCTGCAATAATTCATTATTATGTTCTTCCATTTTAAAATTCTCCTTTATACCAGCACTAGTCTAATCCCAAAATTCGTTACAGTTCTTGATATATAACAAGAAAGTGGAGAGTTATAAAATTTTCTGAAAAAAGTGCGGTCAAATTTTTGATAAATTTTTTCCTAAAAACATGATTAAATCCTTTTCATCATTAACAATTCGCTATATCATATCTGTTCAATTTTATGTCGCCCCTGCATCATTTTTGCAGGTTTATTTCTACTCAGTACCAATAAAATTGGTGAAATTAGGGAGAAAACCAAAGCTAGTGGAAAATCTGGTTCAAAACAAGCCTATTATTGAGCTTCGTTCTATCAAAAAATCCTATGGTTCCAACACAATCATTAATGATTTCAATCTAACTATTAATAATGGTGAATTCGTCACCATTCTTGGCCCTTCAGGCTGTGGTAAAACTACAGTTTTGCGTTTGTTAGCGGGTTTAGAAGAATTAGATGAAGGTCATATTATTTTGGACGGTGAAGATATTACTAATGTTCCGGCAGAAAAACGCCACATTAACACCGTATTCCAAAGTTATGCGTTATTCCCGCATATGACGATTTTTGATAACGTGGCTTTTGGTTTGCGTATGCAAAAAGTGGCAGAAAGCGAAATTAAACCTCGCGTTCTGGATGCATTGCGTATGGTGCAATTAGAAGAAATGGCCGACCGTAAACCAGCTCAACTTTCTGGTGGTCAGCAACAACGTATCGCAATTGCTCGTGCTGTTGTGAATAAGCCAAAAGTGTTGCTACTTGATGAATCTTTATCTGCGCTGGATTATAAGTTGCGTAAACAAATGCAAAATGAACTTAAACAATTACAGCGTCAACTTGGCATTACCTTTATTTTCGTTACTCACGATCAAGAAGAAGCGATCACCATGTCTGACCGTATCGTTTTGTTGCGTAAAGGTAAAATTGCACAAGATGGTTCACCACGCGAAATCTATGAAGATCCGGCCAACTTATTCGTTGCTCGCTTTATCGGTGAAATTAACGTATTTGATGCTACTGTGATTGAACGTAAGTCTGACGATGAATTACTTGCTAACGTAGAAGGTCGTGTATGTGATATTCACACGAGCATCTCTGCTGAAAAAGGTCAAAAATTACAAGTGTTATTACGCCCAGAAGATATTGTGATTGAAGAGCTTGACGAAAATGAGCACTCAAATGCAATTATTGGTCGCATTGTGGATCGTACCTATAAAGGAATGACACTTGAGTCTACAGTAGAATTTGATCACAACGGTAAACGCGTATTAGTGAGCGAATTCTTTAACGAAGATGACCCACATATGGATCACAGCGTTGGTCAACGTGTAGGTATTACATGGCACGAAGGTTGGGAGGTTGTACTCAACGATGAAGATAATCAATAATAAATTCCAGAAAATTACTGTTGCAATTATCTTCAGTTGGTTAATCTTCTTTGTGCTAATTCCAAACTTATTGGTTTTAACCGTAAGTTTTTTAACCCGAGATGGTAGTGACTTTTATGCTTTGCCATTTACTTTAGAGAACTACACAAACCTGTTTAATCCGCTTTATGCACAGGTTGTGTGGAATTCATTGTATATGTCTGGCATCGCGACGATTATTTGCTTACTCATTGGCTATCCATTTGCCTTTATGGTCAGCAAAATTAATCCAAAATATCGTCCATTTTTGTTGTTCCTCGTGGTATTACCATTCTGGACAAACTCACTTATTCGTATCTATGGGATGAAAGTATTCCTTGGTGTGAAAGGTGTGTTAAATACCATGTTAATGGATATGGGGATTTTGAGTGAGCCTATTCGTATTTTAAATACCGAAGTAGCTGTAATCATTGGTTTAGTGTATCTCCTTTTACCATTTATGATTCTACCGCTCTACTCTGCTATTGAAAAATTAGATGGACGTTTATTAGAAGCGGCAAGAGATTTAGGTGCGAATGCTGTTCAACGTTTCTTCCGTGTTATTTTGCCATTAACCATGCCAGGTATCGTAGCCGGTTGTTTATTAGTATTACTACCTGCAATGGGTATGTTCTATGTAGCTGACTTACTTGGTGGTGCGAAAGTATTATTAGTCGGTAACGTGATTAAGAGTGAATTCTTAATTTCTCGTAACTGGCCATTTGGTTCAGCGATCAGTATCGGCTTAACCATCTTAATGGCATTGTTGATTTTCGTTTACTATCGTGCAAATAAATTGTTGAATAAGAAAGTGGAGTTAGAATAATGAGTCGTTTACTACGTAATATTTTTATGTTTGTGGTATACGCTTATTTGTATATCCCAATTATTATTTTGGTGACTAACTCCTTCAACGAAGACCGTTATGGTTTAAGTTGGAAAGGTTTTAGTTGGAACTGGTATGAGCGTTTATTTAATAACGATACCTTAATCCAAGCTGCGTTCCACTCTGTCACTATTGCTTTCTTTGCTGCAACATTAGCGACAATTGTGGGTGGTTTAACTGCTATCGCACTTTATCGCTATCGTTTCCGTGGTAAACAAGCAGTAAGTGGTATGTTATTTATCGTCATGATGTCACCAGATATCGTAATGGCGGTTTCTCTACTTGCCTTATTCATGGTTGTAGGGATTTCGTTAGGTTTCTGGTCATTACTATTGGCGCACGTAACATTCTGTTTACCTTATGTTACCGTAACGATTTTCTCACGTTTAAATGGCTTTGATGCAAGAATGCTTGAAGCGGCGAAAGATTTAGGTGCTAGCGAAGTCACTATTTTGCGTAAAATTATCCTACCGCTTGCCTTACCGGCAGTGGTATCTGGTTGGTTGTTAAGCTTTACTATTTCATTAGATGATGTTGTTGTATCCTCTTTCGTAAGTGGTGTAAGCTATGAAATCCTACCATTGCGTATCTTCTCTCTTGTAAAAACAGGGGTAACACCAGAAGTAAACGCGTTAGCAACGATTATGATCGTGCTTTCATTAGGATTAGTAATTTTAAGCCAATTAGTCGCACGTAAAAATAATCATTAAACATTGATATAAAAAGGTTTCACAAATCTTTTAAGATCAAATAGAATACGCCTTGACGCACAATCAAGGCGTTTTTTTATACTTGCATTAATGCAGGTGGTTTTTTACCCCTCTTTTACGGAGAACAAACAAAAATGAAAAAATTTGCAGGTTTGCTTACTGCCGGTTTAGTTGCCGCTACATTAACTGCTTGTAACGACAAAGAAGCCAAGTCTGATGCAACAAAAGCACAGGCTCCAGCAAATGATACTGTGTACTTATATACTTGGACTGAATACGTACCAGATGGTCTTTTAGATGACTTCACAAAAGAAACTGGTATCAAAGTTATCGTAGCAAGTCTTGAATCAAATGAAACGATGTATGCCAAAATGAAAACCCAAGGTGATGCTGGTGGTTATGATGTGATTGCACCATCTAACTACTTCGTATCTAAAATGGGACGCGAAGGCATGCTACAAGAATTAGATCACAGTAAATTACCTGTTATCAAAGAATTAGACCCTGATTGGCTCAACAAACCTTATGATAAAGGCAATAAATACTCACTTCCTCAGTTGTTAGGTGCGCCAGGTATTGCATTTAATACCAATACCTATAAAGGTTCTGACTTCACTTCTTGGGGCGATTTCTGGAAATCTGAATATGCAAACAAAATCCAATTATTGGATGATGCGCGTGAAGTATTCAATATTGCGTTATTAAAAATTGGTCAAGATCCAAATACCAAAGATCCTGCAATTATTAAACAAGCTTATGAAGAGTTGTTAAAACTACGTCCAAACGTACTTTCTTTCAATTCTGATAACCCTGCAAACTCTTTCATCTCTGGTGAAGTAGAATTAGGTCAGTTATGGAATGGCTCTGTGCGTATCGCTAAAAAAGAACAAGCACCATTAAATATGGTGTTCCCAAAAGAAGGTCCTGTTCTTTGGGTTGATACTTTAGCGATTCCTAAAACCTCTAAAAACCCAGATGGTGCACACAAGTTAATTAACTACTTATTAGGTGCAAAAGCAGCAGAGAAATTGACTTTAGCGATCGGTTACCCAACAGCTAACCTTGAAGCGAAAAAAGTGCTTCCAAAAGAAATCACTGAAGATCCATCTATTTATCCAACAGCTGAAATTCTTCAAAAAAGCCACTGGCAAGATGATGTAGGTGATGCGATTCAATATTACGAACAGTATTACCAAGAGTTAAAAGCAGCAAAATAATGCGTTTTTAAGTGATAACAAAAAGTGCGGCCAAATTTAGCCGCACTTTTTTATATTTACCGTTTGAGAAGAAACTATTTATAGCGCTTTTTTGATGCGTTTTTATCTTGCTCTTGTAAACGGTCAAGCTTTTCTTTAATTTGAATTTCCATACCACGATTAGTTGGGAAATAATACTGCGTATCTTTCAGTTCCGGTGGGAAATAATTTTCTCCAGCAGCATAAGCATTAGGTTCATCATGTGCATAACGATATTCAGCGCCATAACCTAATTCTTTCATTAAAGCCGTTGGCGCATTACGTAAATGAGGTGGCACATCGAAATCAGGAAAATCTTTTGCATGTTGTTTGGCTGCATTAAATGCGTTGTAAACCGCATTACTCTTCGGCGCTACGGCCAAATAAATAATGGCTTGCGCAATGGCTCTCTCTCCTTCATAAGCGCCCACTCTCGTAAAACAATCCCAAGCTGCTAGAGCCACTTGCATTGCACGAGGATCCGCATTTCCTACATCTTCTGATGCAATCGCTAATAAACGTCTTGCAACATAAAGAGGATCACCGCCTGCAGTAATAATTCGCGCATACCAGTAAAGCGCAGCATCTGCTGCGGAGCCTCGAATGGATTTATGTAAAGCGGAAATCAAATCATAGAAGCGATCGCCTTGTTTATCAAAACGAGCTTGTCTCTCACCTAATACTTCTTTCAACAAAGTGCGGTCTAATTTTTTACCGTTTTCAGTTTCAGAAGCCATGTCCACCATCAATTCAAGGCAGTTTAAAGCCAGGCGAGCATCACCATTCACATATTCAGCTAAAACCTGTAGCAAATTCTCTTCTAAAACTAACCGCTCTTTACCTAATCCTCGCTCAGGATCAGAAATCGCTTGTTGTAGAACTTGTTCGATTTCAGCCACTGTCAATGACTTGAGTAGATAAACTCTCGCACGAGAAAGCAATGCATTATTTAATTCAAAGGAAGGATTTTCCGTTGTCGCACCAATAAAAATAATCGTACCATCTTCGATATGGGGTAAAAACGCATCTTGTTGGCTTTTGTTAAAGCGATGCACTTCATCCACAAATAAAATCGTTTGGCGATCTGCAAGTCGATTTTGTTTCGCGCGCTCAATTGATTCTCGAATTTCTTTCACGCCACTTGTTACCGCTGAAATCCGTTCAACTTCTGCATTGATACGATGAGCAATAACTTCTGCCAGTGTTGTTTTACCTGTACCCGGCGGTCCCCACAAAATCATAGAATGAACATGCCCTGCTTGAATTGCTTTACGAAGAGGCTTTCCTTCCCCAATTAAATGCGTCTGTCCATAATATTGTTCCAAATTTGTTGGACGCATACGGGCTGCTAAAGGGCGAAAGTCATTTTCAGCAAAATCAAAATTAAGATTAGACATATTCTTTCCTTAATAAGCAAAAGGTGTGAAGATTATCATTCACACCTTATGGATTATTTTTTACCTTTACGTTGGTCATCCAATTCCACGCCTTTCGGTACGCTAAATTGGAATAAGCTATCAGCTAGTGTTTGATTCGTAATGTTACGCAACACATAAAGATTGGTTTGGCCATCTTTTTCTGTGGTGCTGAAATTTTTTAACACACCATTTGTATCTACGCGAATATCAAATTGTTTAATATTACTATTTTTCGCCTTCGGTTTTAACACAAACGTATCCGCATTCTGCGTCACTGAATACTGATTCCAGTGGCTTTTATCGTTACTGGTTAAAAGCACGAAAGGGGTATTATTTACCGCGTCCTTCACCCATTGAGCGGTGACTTGTTGCACGAATGGATCGTAATACCAAAGGGTTTTACCATCTGCAATAATTTGTGTTTCTTGCGGTGATTTGGTATCCATACGGAAAAGATTTGGACGTTTAATTTGAAGTTTTCCACTTCCTTGTTGAACGTTTTTAGCGCCAGCAGACGTCACAGTTTGTGAGAAATCAGCACTTAATACCGTTACTTGATTTAAGCGATTTTGTAGCTCATCTGCGGCATCAGCAAAGGCAAAGTTACTTGAGCTTAAAAGTGCAGCAAGTGCGGTCATTTTTAATAATGTTTTTTTCATTCTACTTTCCTTTTTGTAAAGTGAAACTTAAGAGAATTAATATTCGGAACGTCGAGCTAAAATTTCTCGTTTTCCATTTTTCATTGGGCCTAAAATACCTTGTTCTTCGAGCTGATCCATAATTCGAGCCGCTCGGTTAAACCCAACACTAAATTTACGTTGAACATAAGAAGTCGAGGTATTGCCTGTGCTTAAGACAAACTCAACGACTTCATCAAATAATGCATCAAGATCGCCACTACTTGCCGTTGATTTTTCACCAGACTCCTCATCATCCGCGCCGTCTAAAATGCCATCAATATAATTTGGTTTACCACGTGCACGCCAATCATCTGCTACACGCGCCACCTCATCATCACTCATAAAGGCACCGTGTACTCGAACAAGATCCGAAGAACCTTGACCTGAATATAACATGTCACCTCGGCCCAATAAGGCTTCTGCACCGCCTTGATCCAGAATCGTTCTAGAGTCAATTTTACTTGCCACTGTAAAGGCTATACGACTTGGAATATTAGCTTTAATTAACCCGGTAATCACATCTACTGAAGGGCGTTGTGTTGCTAAAATCAAGTGAATACCAATCGCACGGGCTTTTTGTGCTAAGCGAGCAATTAACTCTTCAATTTGTTTGCCTGCAACCATCATTAAGTCAGCAAACTCATCAACGATCACGACGATATAACTCAATTTTTCTAATGGAGGCGGCATCTTATCCATTGTATCGCCCGGTTTCCAAATTGGGTTTGGAATTGGCATATTGAGTTTTTCATATTCTTCAATTTTTTCGTTATACCCTTCAATGTTACGCACACGTAAGGCTGACAATAATTGATAACGACGTTCCATTTCATCTACGCACCAACGCAATGCATTCGCCGCTTTTTTCATATCCGTCACCACAGGGGTAAGCAAGTGCGGGATATCGTTATAAATAGAAAGCTCAACCACTTTTGGGTCAATCATAATAAATTTCACTTCGTCCGGTGTCACACGGAAAAGCAAACTTAAAATCATGGTATTCACACCAACAGATTTACCAGAGCCTGTTGAACCTGCAACAAGTAAGTGAGGCATTTTAGCCAAATCAACTACAACAGGTTTTCCGCTGATATCTTTCCCCAAAGCCATTGAAAGCAATGATGTTGAGGAACGGAATTCATTACTATCGAGCACATCACGCAATGGTACAATTTGACGATGAGCATTCGGTGTTTCAATACCAATATAAGGTTTGCCTGGAATCACTTCTGCTACACGGATCGCACGGAACATCAATGCTCGTGCTAAATCGGTATCAATACTTGTTACTTTCGATGCTTTTACACCCGGTTGTAATTCAAGCTCATAACGAGTCACCACAGGGCCAACTAACACATCTTGTACCGTTGCTTTGACATTAAAATTCTTCAATTGTTGTTCTATGCGTGCGGATGTGTCTAAAATTTCTTCACGCGTAATGTCTTGAGCTTGCGTTGGACGATGCTCAAGTAAATCTAAACTTGGTAATGGTGTCGTTGGTTTTTCACGTTTATTCGTTGGTTGTTGGAATGCGGGATGAATAAGCGTATCAGAATACGGCTTATAGGTTGTTTCAGTTGCATTCTCAATATGAATTTCACGCGCTTTAACTGGTGAAGCTGTCGGCTCATTCAAGATCACTTTTAATGCATCTTCAGCATTTGAGGCTTTTGCTCGCACTTCCATTTCTTGCATACGAGCTTGCTCTTGCGCAGCAAACTGACGCGCTAATTCATCTTCTAAACCATCATTTTCTGATTCTAAAGATTCATCATAAGTTGGATAAAGTGCGGTCGTATTTTCAGGTGTTTTTAGTGACACTTTGGGTATGACATTTTCTTCAAAAATATCATCTGAATCATCCGCACTTTGAGAATTCACTTGTGAGTTTTTCCATGTTGCTGAAAAATCTTCTTTTGTTGGTAATTCAACGGAAGAAGAGGCAGAAATAGACACATTCGGTAAATTGTCAGATTCAACCGTGAAGCCTTTAAACTTATCTTCTAATTTTTCAACATCTGCCGGCTCTGAAGCACTCGGTGAGGATAGCCCACTGATATTAATTAGTTGCTCAGGCTTAACAAAGGCATTTCCAGGTTCGTCCTCTTTTTCATCTTCTGTAGATTCAGTTTCCAATTGAGAATCAGAGAAAGCAAGTTGTTGAGGCGCCTCAATCACAATTTGTTCAAGATCATCTACAGAAGTATGTTCTGCTTGCTCTTCTTCTACCGATTGATTTTTCATGGTTAGCCAGTGGTAGAATTTCACAATTAAACGAATTAATGATGCACCAGAACAGAAAATAAAGCCTACAACTGCACAGATAAAGCCTACTAAAATACAGCCAAACTTACCGAGTGTAGGATATAAATTCACCACTAAGCTGCCACCAAATACACCACCAGCTAGATAGTAGTTCGTATTTGAAAGCAGCAATGTTGCCATCATGGTTAAGCCAACAATGAGAGCAATAAAACCAAAGGAACGTAATGCAATACGGGTTACAGAGAGAGAATGCACCGCTTTGGTTTTCAGTAAATAAATCGGTACGATAAAAATGACAAACGGAATGAGATGACCGACATAGCCGAGAAAAACAAAAAACGTATCAATTAACCAAGCACCAAAAGCACCGGCTTTATTAATGGTTTCAGTTTGAAAACTTGCTGTAGACCAAGAGTTATCTAATGGCGTATAGCTTGACCATGCTACGATTAAATATAAACCTAAAAGTGCGGTCAACCCGAGTAATAATTCTGCTAAATATTGTTTCGGTGTAAATCGTTTTGTAATTCGTTTAATCATTTTTATTTTAGTACGAGATAATTAGTTTGTTTCACTTCTTCCATGACAACATAAGTTCGGGTGTCATTCACACCTGGTAAGCGCAATAATGTGGTCCCCAATAATTTTCGATATGCGGCCATATCTGCTACACGTGTTTTGAGTAAATAATCAAAATCACCTGATACCAAATGACATTCAAGAATTTCATCAAGCGCTTGAATCGCTGCATTAAACTCTTCGAAAACATCAGGTTTACCACGCACGAGCGTAATTTCAACGATAACCAATAAAGGCGCATCCAGTAATTCAGGATTTAAAAGTGCCCGATAACCCATAATCACACCTTGTTTTTCTAAGCGTTTAACCCTTTCTAAACAAGGCGTTGGCGATAACCCAACTTTCTTTGATAAATCGATATTAGAGATTTTACCGTTGCGTTGTAATTCATTTAAGATTTTGATATCAATGCTATCCAACGCTTTATTTAATTTCTTTTCCATAACCTTTCCTTATGTACGGCGCATATTCTATCTAATTTATCAAAAACTTTCAGTAATCAGACAACAATAGGACAACGTTTTTTTAGAAATTATCCAAAATGGCAAGTGCATCGGCGAGTTTTTTCACCGTAAAAACTTCCATATTCTCAACCGCACTTTTCGGCTTATTGGCAAAAGGGACAATCGCGCGTTTAAAACCATGCTTTGCGGCTTCACTAATACGTTCTTGACCGCTGGTTACCGGTCGAATTTCACCGGCTAGCCCTACTTCACCAAAGACAACTAAATCTTGTGGCAATGGACGATTACGAAAACTCGAAATTAATGCAAGTAATAATGCAAGATCCGCCCCTGTTTCTCCAACTTTTACACCTCCAACGACATTCACAAAAACATCTTGATCCGACATTTGTAGTCCACCATGACGATGTAATACCGCAAGCAATAAAGCTAAACGATTTTGCTCTAACCCCACTGCTACACGGCGCGGATTTGCAAGCATGGAATGATCCACCAACGCTTGAATTTCCACCAAAAGCGGACGCGTTCCTTCCCACAACACCATCACGGAACTACCCGGTGTTTGTTCATCTCCTCGACTTAAGAAAATCGCCGATGGATTTTTCACTTCGCGCAGGCCTTGTTCAGTCATGCCAAATACCCCTAGCTCATTCACTGCGCCAAAACGGTTTTTATGGCTACGTAACGTACGGAAACGGGAATCTGCCTCCCCTTCTAGCAATAATGAACAGTCAATAGCATGCTCCAATACTTTCGGACCCGCAAGGGTGCCGTCTTTGGTGACATGCCCAACCATAATGATGGCAACTTGTCGGGTTTTCGCATAACGAGTCAGGAAAGAGGCGCATTCACGCACTTGTGCCACGCTTCCTGGAGAAGATTGAATATCTGAAAGGTGCATAACCTGGATCGAATCCACCACAATAATTTGCGGTTTTAATTGATCCGCCAAATTACAAATTTGCTCAACAGACGTTTCAGATAACATATTTAATTTATCTGTCGGCAGATTTAAGCGATTAGCTCGCATGGCGACTTGTTGAAGCGACTCTTCCCCTGTTACATAAAGTGCGGTCATATTTTTCGCTAATCCGCACATCACTTGAAGTAACAAGGTACTTTTTCCCGCGCCAGGATGCCCACCAATTAAAATGGCACTCCCTGGCACGATCCCTCCACCTAATACGCGATCTAATTCTTTAAATCCACTGGTGAAACGAGGTGTTTCTTGTAAGCTAATTTCAGAAAGCGTTTGGATTTTTGCACGGGTTTCTCCTGCATAACCACTAAAACGATCATTTTTTGCGGAATTTGAGGCTGAAATTAACCGCACTTCACTAATGGTATTCCAGGCTTTACAGGCAGAACACTGCCCTTGCCAGCGCGAAAATTCAGCGCCACAATCATTACATACATAAGCGGTTTTAGGAGCTTTTGCCATTTTTATTATCCTTTCGAGAAACTGTTTTACGCCATCAACATCATTAAACCAAGCATTCTTTCAAAATACGCACGGCTCTTTAATAACGCTTTTAACTTCTCAATAGTTTGAAAATTATCTTTTGTTTCGCTATGAAAGGTAATCAAGCCTTTTATTTCATTAAGGAAAAATTGATTACTAGCTAATAACTCAGCTGATCGATTTTCTTTCAGTTTTTCAAACAAGGCTTTGTGGTCATCATAATAATGATAAAGATTGAAAAATGCGCCGACACGTTCAACGGTTTTCATAAAATCGAAAGCAAATAAATCCGTTGGGAATGAAAGCGTTTCCTCAATCAATTGCTGTTCCATTTTCATAACTGCACTTAATTGTTCGCGAGAATCAACCGCACTTCCCTCACGTTCTTCTTTTAAGAAATCCCGCCATTTATTGAACCAATCAATCAGAAGTTGTTTGCTGCCTAGTTGATAGCCTCGTTTCGCTTTACTTGCCGAACTAAAATACACATCCTGTTCAAAAGGTAAAAGTGAGACAAAATAGAAAAGATCTGAAACAAGCCCTTCTTTTAATTCAAATTCAATTTCGCATATAGGCTGTGTTTTCTCCCCTGATAGAATCTTCCCTTGATCAAAAGCCACTTCAATTTTTGATGCACCAAATGCAATCAACCAAAAAGCGCGGTTAAAATCTGTTGAGAAAATCGGCTGTAATGCAGCGGAAGGCAAATGTTCAAATGGATACAATGACGTTAATTGTGCCGATGTAGGTACTGAATCATTAGGTATAGATAAATTATATTCTGGACGACTATGCAATCCGCCAACCACTTTTCCGTCAGTTTTTAAGGTAAGTGTGAAATCATTATTTTCTCGACGGACACGTAATCCCATTTTTTGTTTCGCCAAAAAATGATCGGGATAATCGAAATAAGTATTTCCTAGAAAGATCGTATTTTGCTCTAAGATATTGAATTGATTGAGGTGTGTTTTTAGGATATCAAAAGCATCAGAGGTGACTGCAAGCTTTAATTCAACTTCATTACTCATTTTATTTTCCTTATCAATTTTAACTGTTTAAATATACAGATAATTTTATACAAATCAAGATCTTTTTCGTGTATTTCCCTATAAAATCAGGTAATATGCAACGGAAATTTTAACCCTTGTTATGGAGTAAAACACCTATGGCAATGAACAATATTCTCGGATTATTTGCCCATTCTCCTTTAAAACCTCTGCAAAAACATTCTAAAAAGGTTACAGAATGTTGCGATTTATTAATTCCATTCTTTCAACATACCTATTTAAAACAATGGGATGAAGCAGAAAAAGTACGTTTAGACATTTCTCAAGGTGAACGTGAAGCAGACGGTTTAAAACGTGAAATTCGTTTGAAATTGCCTCGTGGTTTATTTTTACCTATCGATCGTACTGATTTATTGGAATTAGTTACCCAATTAGACAAATTAGCTAACTTTGCTAAAGATATTTCAGGTCGTATGATTGGTCGCCAATTCGGCATTCCAGAAGAAATGCAAGAAAGTTTCTTAAAATATGTTCAACGTAGTTTAGACTCTATTCATCAAGCACATCGTGTGATTGAAGAGATGGATCAATTACTTGAAACCGGTTTTAAAGGCCGTGAACTTAAATTAGTGAATACCATGATCCAAGAGTTAGATTCTATCGAAGATGATACGGATCAAATGCAAATCCAATTACGTAAAATGTTGCTAGGTATTGAAAGTCGTTATAACCCAATTGATGTGATGTTCTTGTATAAAGTCATCGAGTGGGTGGGCGTATTAGCCGATCAGGCGCAACGTGTTGGCTCTCGTATTGAATTAATGCTAGCTCGCTCTTAATTTTGACGACATTAACTACAACATAGGAAATTCACTATGGAAATTATTAATGCATACGGCTCGTGGTTAGTCTTAATTACCGCGGTATTCGGCTTTTTTATGGCATTTGGTATTGGTGCCAACGACGTATCAAACTCAATGGGGACTTCCGTAGGTTCGGGAACCATTACAGCAAAACAAGCGATTGTTATTGCTTTGATTTTTGAATCCGCAGGAGCTTATTTAGCCGGTGGTGAAGTAACTGAAACCATTAAAAGCGGTGTTATCGATCCGACTCAATTTATCGAATCTCCAGATCTCTTAGCATTAGGGATGCTTTCAGCGCTCTTTGCCTCAGGTGCTTGGTTATTTATTGCCACTAAAATGGGCTGGCCTGTTTCGGGTACCCACACCATCATCGGTGCTTTAATTGGTTTTGCTTGTATTACGATCGGCCCTAGTTCTGTTGACTGGTCAACAATTGGTGGGATTGTTGGTAGCTGGTTTATCACGCCAGTAATTGCAGGACTTTTAGCCTATACCATCTTTGCGAGTATCCAAAAACTCATATTTGATACTGAGAACCCACTGAAAAATGCACAAAAATATGGTCCTTACTACATGGCTATTACTGTATTTGTGCTCTGTATCGTGACTATGGCAAAAGGTTTAAAACACGTTGGTTTAAATCTTTCAACAAATGAAACGCTCGGTATTTCATTGCTAATCAGCATCATTGGCATGATTTTTTGCCACTTCTACTTCCGCAGTAAAAGATTCACTGAAAAAGCAACAAAAGGCGCATTCGGCTCGGTAGAAAAGATTTTTAGTATCTTAATGCTTTTAACTGCTTGTGCAATGGCATTCGCACATGGTTCTAATGACGTAGCCAATGCAATTGGTCCGCTTTCTTCTGTGGTCTCAATTGTGGAAAATGGTGGACAAATCCTTAGCGGTGGAAAATTAGCTTGGTGGATTTTACCTTTAGGTGCATTAGGTATCGCAGTCGGTTTGATTGCAATGGGACAAAAAGTGATGGCAACTGTAGGATCAGGTATTACCGATTTAACCCCGAGCCGTGGTTTTGCCGCTCAATTTGCAACAGCGATGACCGTAGTAGTAGCATCTGGTACCGGTTTACCTATCTCCACAACACAAACTTTAGTGGGAGCAATCTTAGGTATCGGTTTCGCGCGCGGTATTGCGGCACTTAACTTAACGGTTATCCGTAACATTATTAGTTCATGGGTTGTGACGTTGCCAGCGGGTGCATTCTTCGCGATTATGATCTTCTACGTTCTTCGCGCGATTTTCCATTAGTATAATTATTAAAAGTGCGGTTATTTTTCATTGTATTTTCTGACCGCACTTCCTTCTCGAATCTAGGAAGTATTATGTCAAAAGTGAGCAAACTTTTATTTTCTTGTGTTTTATTAGGCTCAACCATTGGGACAGTACAAGCTGAAACACAATATGTGACAGAAAATCTGAACACATATTTACGCAAAGGTGCAGGCGATCAGTTTAAGATCGCGGGTGCAATCCAATCTGGCGAAGCGGTAACAGTCTTAGGACAAGAAGGAAAATATACCCTAATTCGTGATAATAAAAATCGAGAGGCATGGATTTTAACCTCGGAACTGAGTTCTACGCCAAGTAGCCGTGAAGAAAATCCAAGATTGAAAGCGCAGGTTCAAGAACTGACTTTGAAGCTGAGTCGCGTTGATTCAGATTGGCAGCAACGTACAAACGAAATTCAACGTCGTAGTAAACAAGCGGAACAACAAAGCAGTGAATTGCTTGAGCAAAATTCACAACTTAAACGTGAATTAGAAATGACGAAAAATAAAAATCGTGATTTAGAAGCAATGCTTGATGCGAATAAACGCGAAATTGCGATCCAATGGTTTATTTATGGCGGTTCAGTATTAGGTGTAGGTTTATTAATTGGCTTAGTATTACCTCACATTTTACCTAGACGTAAACGTCGTGATAGCTGGTAATGATTCATCATTGAGGTAGGCATTTGCCTACCTTTTCTTTATATTTTGATGGGAGAGCAAAATGGAAATTTATCTTGTCGGCGGTGCTGTACGCGATCAACTTTTAGGTTTACCAGTAAAAGATCGTGACTGGGTCATCGTGGGAGCAACACCAGAAATGTTGCTGGCTCAAGGTTACCAACAAGTTGGCAAAGACTTCCCTGTTTTTCTTAATCCTGAAAGCCATGAAGAATATGCGCTTGCCCGTACAGAACGAAAATCAGGCAAAGGCTACACTGGATTTATTTGTGATTTTTCAGATGATATTACGCTTGAACAAGATTTAATTCGTCGAGATCTCACCATTAATGCCATTGCCCAAGATAAAGATGGCAAGCTGCACGATCCTTATCATGGCGTAGAAGATATTCATCAGCGTATTTTACGTCATATTTCCCCCGCTTTTGCTGAAGACCCACTTCGTGTATTACGTGCCGCGCGCTTCGCTGCTCGCTTTCATCATTTAGGTTTCTCAATTGCCGAAGAAACCCTTAAATTAATGACTGAACTCACTGAACAAGGTGAACTCGCCCACATAACGGCTGAGCGTGTTTGGATGGAAACAGAAAAAGCATTAAACGAACCGCATCCCGAAATTTATTTTGAAACGCTTCATCATGTGGGCGCACTCAAAGTACTCTTCCCTGAGATTGCCGCCTTAGATGGCGTACCGAATCCAGCCAAATATCATCCTGAAATTGATAGCTTTATTCATACTATGCTCGTATTGCAGCAAGCCGTTAAACTCACTGAAAATACCAATTTGAATAAAAGTGCGGTCCGTTTTGCTGCGATTTGTCATGATCTTGGAAAAGCCCTTACCCCAAAAGAAATATGGCCTAGCCATCATGGACATGAAAAAGCGGGGATTAAACCAACTCGTTCATTATGCAAACGCCTTAGAGTCCCTAATTATCTTCAAGAATTAGGCGAATTAACTTGCGAATATCACACGCATGCACACAAAGCATTAGAACTTCGCCCAGAAACAGTAGTAAAACTCTTTAATACTTTTGATGTTTGGCGCAAGCCTCAACGATTTGAGGAATTTTTATTGGTATGTTTATCTGATACTCGCGGACGAACTGGCTTTGAAAATAAAGAATATCCGCAAATTGATTATCTCAAAACACTTTATCAAGCCGCTCTAGCTGTTGATGTGCAACAAGTGATTTCCGATGGTTTTGAAAAGCAAGGCATTCGAGATGAATTAACGCGTCGAAGAATTGCCGCAGTGAAAGCTGAGAAAACTCGCTTAAATGCTTAATCAAGCTTTACTAAAAGTAAACTAACCCTTACAATATGTGCAATTTTTTAGTAAATATTTTGTTATGAAATTATTAAAATCTCTTCTCGCACCTGTATTTGCAAGTGTGATCTTATCCGCCTGTACTCTTGATGCAGAGCGCCCAACAGATGTTCAACATATCGATAAGAACGATATTACGTGGCAACAGCACCTCAAAAAAATCAAACAAATTCAATCTTATAGTACAAAAGGGCAAATTGGTTACATCAGTCCACAAGAGCGTTTTTCTAGTCGCTTTGAATGGCAATATCAAAACCCGAAAGCCTATAAGTTAAAACTTTATTCTCTGATCAGCAAAACAACGCTAACCATGGAAATGCATCCAAATGGCATGACCATTTCAGATAATAAAGGCAATCAACAATCTGATGAAAATGCTAAATTACTACTACGTGAAATCATCGGAATGGATGTGCCATTAGAGCATTTAGCTTATTGGTTAAAAGGTCAGCCAGCAGATAACGCAGATTACCAAGTTGGAACCAATCATCTTTTATCCGAATTTAGCTACCCGCTTGATGGTTCGATTTGGACAGCTGATTACCTAAGCTATCATCCGGATAATTCGATGCCTGAAAATATTCTGTTAAAGAATAAAAGTACATCACAAACCCTAAAAATTCGTGTGGATGAATGGGCGTTCTAATGAAAACACATCACTTTTCGACCGCACTTTCAACTTTTCTTGGAAAGCCTAACCGCTTTCCAAGCCCCGCAAAACTCAATTTATTTCTCTATATAAACGGTAAACTGCCAAACGGTTACCACGAATTACAAACCCTTTTCCAATTTCTTGATTTCGGCGATTGGCTCACTATTGATATTTGCCAAGATAAACAAATCCGCATCTCTCCTGAAATTCCAGGCTTACCTCTAGAACAAAACTTAATCTATCGTGCAGCGACACTCCTACAAGAAAAAACAGGCTGTACACTCGGTGCCACAATTGATTTAGATAAAATTTTACCGATGGGCGGTGGGATTGGCGGCGGCTCATCCAATGCCGCAACGACTCTGCTTGCATTAAACTATTTATGGCAAACCCATTTATCCATTGATGAACTTGCCGAGCTTGGACTAAAACTTGGGGCTGATGTGCCGATTTTTGTTCATGGACAAGCCGCTTTTGCAGAAGGTGTGGGTGAAAAAATTCAATACTGCGAACTACAAGAAAAATATTATGTGGTACTAAAACCTGACACTGCGATTTCTACTGCAGTGGTTTTTAGTGATCCCAATTTGCCACGCAATACAGAAAAAAGATCCCTTGTACAGCTTTTAAACCAACCGTTTGCAAACGATTGCGAAAAAGTTGTGCGAACTCAATATCCAGAAGTTGAAAAAGCCCTACTATGGTTGTTACAATATGGACCAGCCAGATTAACAGGGACAGGGGCTTGTGTTTTTGCTGAATTTGATGATGAAAAATCAGCACAAGCTGTTTTCCAACAAAAACCGAAGGAATTTTTCGGCTTTGTTGCTAAAGGATTAAACGTTTCACCATTACATACCATGCTGAAACAACTCTCGACCAACCAATTTATCTACACTCAACCTGAGGTTATATAAAATGCCAGACATTAAACTCTTTGCTGGAAATGCTACGCCTGAGCTAGCGAAAAAGATTTCTGAACGTCTTTACATTTCATTAGGCGATGCCACCGTTGGACGCTTTAGCGACGGTGAAATCCAAGTGCAAATTAATGAAAATGTGCGTGGTGCAGACGTGTTTATTATCCAATCTACCTGTGCACCGACAAATGACAACCTGATGGAATTGATTGTAATGGTTGATGCTTTACGTCGTGCATCAGCTGGTCGTATTACTGCCGTTGTTCCTTATTTCGGTTATGCTCGTCAAGATCGTCGTGTACGTTCTGCTCGTGTTCCAATCACTGCAAAAGTCGTTGCTGATTTACTTTCAACTGTAGGAATTGACCGCGTATTAACCTGTGACTTACACGCAGAACAAATCCAAGGTTTCTTTGATGTGCCAGTTGATAACGTATTCGGTTCACCTGTTTTACTTGATGATATCTTGAAGAAAACCGATCTGATCAACCCTATCGTTGTTTCTCCAGATATAGGCGGTGTGGTACGTGCACGTGCGGTAGCGAAATTATTAAACGATACCGAAATGGCAATTATCGACAAACGTCGTCCACGCGCAAACGTATCGCAAGTTATGCACATTATCGGGGATGTAGCAGATCGTGATTGTATCCTTGTCGATGATATGATTGATACAGGTGGTACATTATGTAAAGCGGCTGAAGCATTAAAAGAACGCGGTGCAAAACGCGTATTTGCTTACGCAACTCACGCCGTATTCTCTGGTGCAGCAGCACAACATTTAGCGAGCGATGCCATTGATGAAATCGTGGTAACTGATACCGTTCCACTTTCACCAGAAATAAAAGCACTTGGTAAAGTACGTGTACTGACTCTTTCTACCATGCTTGCTGAAGCAATTCGTCGTATCAGCAATGAAGAATCTATTTCAGCAATGTTTGAATAATTATTTCGCTTAACATTCATATTTAAACGTGCGGTCGGAAAATCTTGTGTTTTTCGACCGCACTTTTTTATACTTTCGCTAAAAATAGACATAAAAAAAGTGCCCCTATTGGGGCACTACTCGGAAAGCAAAATAGATGTCGGCTATTTAAAAATAGCACTTGTTTTTAGTGGTTTAAGAATACGGCAAAGTACTTTGTATTGCAAATAGCAATTTTAAAATTTGTGAGCTAAATCACGCTTTTTCTTCACTTTTTTATTTTCAATCGTTTGCGTATAAAAAAAGAGGAGCATACAGCTCCCCTTCTCCAGAAATAAAATTAAATTAACCGTTAATAAATTTTTCGCCTAATTCAATATCGGCACGCAATGTTGGTAACATTGTTTCTAAAGCTTCTTGTTCAAATTTGCTTAAAGTGCCGATTGGTAAAATTTCTTCTACACCTTCCTTACCTAAACGTACTGGCTGAGCGAAGAAACGTGCGTATTTACCGTCACCTTCTACATAAGTACATTCAACGACAGTTTCACCACTTAAGCCTTTCACTAATGAACGAGCAAAACGTGCTGCAGCTTGAGCCATAGAAAGTGTCGCAGAACCGCCACCTGCTTTTGCTTCAACCACTTCAGTACCTGCGTTTTGGATACGTTTAGTTAATGGTGCAATTTCCTCTTCTTTCCACTCAGCATATTGAACTTGTGAAAGTAATGGAAGAATGGTTACACCTGAGTGGCCACCAATTACCGGTACGCTTGTACGAGAAACATTCAAGCCTTTTAATTCAGATACAAATGTTTCAGAACGTAATACGTCTAAAGTGGTAACACCAAATAATTTACGTTTGTCGTAAACACCTGCTTTTTTCAATACTTCTGCAGCAATTGCAACAGTTGTATTCACAGGGTTGGTGATAATACCTACACAAGCTTTTGGACAAGTTTTTGCAACATGTTCAATTAAGTTGCGCACGATACCCGCATTGATATTGAAAAGATCTGAACGATCCATACCAGGTTTACGTGCAACCCCTGCAGAAATTAAAACGACATCAGCACCTTTAAGCGCAGGGGTTGGATCTTCACCCGCAAAACCTTCAACTTTAACTGCTGTTGGGATATGACTCACATCTTTAGCAACACCTGGTGTCACTGGTGCGATATCATAAAGTGCTAATTCACTTTCAGCGGGTAATTGTAATTTAAGTAATAAGGCTAATGCTTGACCAATACCGCCTGCTGCGCCTAATACTGCAACTTTCATAAAATACTCCTCATGTATTAATTAATCCTAACTAGGTAGGATTCTAAAGTCTTAGCCGTTAAATTACAAACAAAGAAGTTCAATTATGCGATCTAGCTCAAACTTTTCAAACAACAAATTCATTTCAATTGATTAAAATGAATTTTTATGCAATTCTTATGCAAATTCCCCTGTGCGAGAATAACTATGTCTGATCAATTAACAAAAGCATTTAAAGAACTGCTAAACCAAGAGCGATTTGCTTCTCAAAGTGAAATCGTTGAAGCCTTAAAGAATCAAGGATTCCAAACTATTAATCAATCTAAAGTTTCACGTATGTTAAGCAAATTTGGTGCAGTTCGAGCAAGAAATACCAAAATGGAGATGGTGTATTGCTTACCAAGTGAATTGAGTGTGCCCGCTACCAGCAGTCCATTAAAAAATTTGGTTTTGGATATTGATCACAATGATTTCGTCATCGTCATCAAAACCTCTCCAGGTGCAGCCCAATTAATCGCTCGTTTACTAGACTCCATTGGTAAACCAGAAGGAATTTTAGGTACGATTGCTGGAGATGACACTATATTTGTCACCCCAACAAAAAATACAACAATTAAAGCGCTTTTAGCACAAATTCAAACACTCTTTGAGAGCAGCTTATAATGAATATCTTAGTGACTGGTGGAACAGGATTTGTTGGGAAAGCCTTAGTTACGGCACTCCTGTCTCGTGGCGATAGCGTTACCGTATTAACCCGCTCTATTGAAAAAGCCCAATCTATTTTTCCTGAAAAAACACCTCAATTTTTAACTGCACTTTCAGCACTCAATAATTTAAATGATTTTGATGCGGTCGTTAATCTTGCTGGAGAGCCAATCTTTGATAAAAGATGGACAGCTCAACAAAAAGAAAAACTGCGTCATAGCCGCATTGATTTAACACAGCAGATTGTTCAACTTATTAATCAAAGTGAATATCCCCCAGCTCTGATTTCAGGTTCTGCAACTGGAATTTATGGAAACTGTGGCGAAGATGTGATCACTGAAGACACAAATCCAAGTACTCAATTTACCGCACAGCTTTGTATTGATTGGGAAAATGCAGCAAAACAAGCCAATACAAGAGTCTGTTTAGTGAGAACCGGATTAGTGCTTTCTCCAAAAGGCGGGGCTTTTGCTAAAATTCTACCGCTCTATCGCTTTGGATTAGGCGGCAAATTAGGGAATGGTGAGCAATATTGGAGCTGGATCGTGTTAGAGGATATGGTAAAAGGCCTGCTCTTTTTACTTGATCATAATGCTTGCGAAGGGGCTTTTAATTTTACTGCGCCACATCCTGTTAAAAACAAGACCTTTAACCAATTATTAGGTCAAGCATTACATCGTCCTTGTTTTGCTCAAGTGCCTCAATTTTTATTAACTACTATTCTAGGCGAGCGCGCTTGCATTCTTTTAGACAGTCAGAATGCCTATCCAAAACATTTGCTAGATTGTGGATTTACATTCCAATATGAAAGCTTAAAAGATTACTTCAATCACATCCTTTAATTAATGTTTGAAAGATCGATTGAAAACACTTATAGGTCATCTTCCTGTACTGTGAATTTGACCTATCGGGATTTATCCCCTACTCAGTAAGCGTCTTCACCAAATCCATCACAAATTCTAACCGCTCTTTGTTTTCTGGAAGTGCTTTCACAAACTTAAATTTTAATGGACCATCAAAGCGATAAACAATTGGATTTTGTTGAATTAATTTGATGAATTTTTCTGGATCAACTTTTGCTGAAGGTGAGAATTCAATAAAGCCACCTTGAGCCCCTGCATCGATTTTCAGTACTTTTAATGGTTTCACCATTAAACGCATCTCAGCAATTTGTAAAAGATTTTTAGTTGCTTCAGGTAATAGGCCAAAGCGATCAATTAATTCAACTTTTAATTCATCTAACTCTTGCTTACTTTCTGCCGCTGCAATGCGTTTATAGAACGACAAACGCATATTCACATCACCAAGATAATCATCTGGCAATAATGCTGGAACACGTAACTCAATTTCAGCTTGCTGATGTGTAATCTCTTCTAATGAAGGTTCTCTTCCCTCTTTTAAGGCTTTAACTGCCGCATCAAGTAATTCCATATAAAGTGAAAAACCGATGCTTTCAATTTGCCCACTTTGTTCATTCCCTAATAATTCACCTGCACCGCGAATTTCTAAATCATGCGTCGCAAGAATGAAACCTGCACCTAAGTTATCTAAACTTTCTAATGCCTCTAAACGACGTTTCGCATCTTTCGTCATTAATTTCGGCGGAGGTGTAAGCAAATACGCATAAGCTTGATGATGGGAACGCCCTACTCGACCACGCAACTGGTGAAGCTGAGCTAAACCAAAGTTATCTGCGCGTTCAATGATGATCGTATTTGCCGTTGGTACGTCAATCCCTGTTTCAATAATGGTGGAACAAACTAATACGTTATAACGTTGATGATAAAAATCACTCATCACTCGTTCAAGTTCACGCTCTCGCATTTGGCCATGACCAATGACGACTCGAGCCTCAGGGACAAGTGCGGTCAGTTTTTCTGCTGTATTTTCAATACTCGCCACATCATTATGCAAATAATAAACTTGCCCACCACGCAAAATCTCACGCAGAATCGCTTCACGAATGATTAAATCATCTTTCTGGCGAACAAACGTTTTGATACTCACTCGACGAGCCGGTGGTGTTGCAATAATAGAAAGATCGCGAATACCATTCATCGCCATATTCAAAGTACGAGGAATTGGCGTTGCGGTAAGCGTTAAAATATCAATATTCGCTCGAAGTTGTTTAATTTTCTCTTTCTGTCCTACACCAAAACGATGTTCTTCATCAATGATAAGCAAGCCAAGATCAGAAAACTTCACATCAGATTGAATCAATTTGTGGGTTCCAATCAGAATATCGACTTTTCCTTCGGCTAAATTTTCTAAGATTTGTTTTTGCTCTTTGGCTGTTTTAAAGCGAGAAAGTACTTCTACATTAACTGGCAGATTGGCAAAACGATCTTTAAAATTCTCGTAGTGCTGTTGAGCTAACAAGGTTGTTGGGACTAATACAGCCACTTGTTTATGATTCATTACCGCCAAAAATGCGGCGCGCATCGCCACTTCCGTCTTCCCAAAGCCTACATCACCACAAACTAAACGGTCCATCGCTTTAGGCTGACACATATCCGAAATGACTGCGTTAATCGCCATGGCTTGATCGTGCGTTTCTTCAAAAGGAAAGGTTGCAGCGAATTGCTGGAATTCCTCACGATCATATTTAAATTCAAAACCTTTTTTCACTTCTCGTTGGGCATATACATCAAGTAATTCAGCTGCCACATCACGAATTTTTTCTGCGGCTTTTTGACGCGTTTTCGCCCACGATTCATTACCTAATTTATGTAATGGTGCGGTTTCATCTGAGCCACCAACATAGCGACTAATTAAATGAAGAGAACCAACAGGCACATAAAGTTTGGATTCATTCGCATAATTGATCAGCAAATATTCTGCTTTTAATCCCCCAGTATCGAGTGTCACTAAGCCACCATAACGCCCAACACCATGATCTAAATGCACCACAGGCTGCCCAATTTTTAATTCTGCCAGATTACGCACTAAGGTATCAGGATTCACCGCCTTACGTTTATCACGCTGACGTTGTTGTACTCGCTCACCTAAAATTTCATGTTCAGTAATGACAGCTAATTTGGTCTCATCAAGAATAAAACCTTGCTCAAGACGGCTTACCCACAAATTAAACTTGTCTTGATTGGCTTCAGATAAGGTTTTAATTTGTTTTGGTTTAATTTTTAATGGTGAAAGCAAATCCAGTAAAGTTTCACGTCGTCCTTCAGTTTCAACTGAAAATAAAACATTTCCTTTAAAATGCTCAATAAACTGACGAAGTTGCGATAACGGTTCTTTTTGCTGTGATTGAATGGTCACTGCTGGTAATGCGGACACCGCTAAATTTTTCTGACGAACAGATGACCGCACTTTTTCTGCTTTAAAATTAATTTTAGGATAATTTTTTAATGCATGATTTACCGCATCAATGCTTAGCCACAAACGTTCTGGCGGCAAAAGAGGGCGCATTGGATCAACTTTTCGATGCTCATAACGCTGTTTGGCATCAAGATAAAAACGTTCTCCTTGTGCTTGATTTGTTTCCATATCCACAAACAACGTTTTTTCTGGCAAGTAATCAAACAACGTTGCCATTTCATCAAAGAATAGCGGCTGCCAATATTCAATCCCTGAGATTAGTGTGCCTTTACTGATTTGCTGATAAATATGTTCTGGATCACGACGAATTTCACCAAAGGTTTCTCTAAATTGTGTGCGGAAAAACTCAATACCTTTCTCATCAGTTGGAAATTCGTGTGCAGGTAATAAATTAATAGATTGAATTTCATCTAACGTTCGCTGCGTATCAACATCAAAAGTACGAATCGAATCAATTTCATCATCAAAAAAATCTAAGCGAAATGGAACCGCACTTCCCATTGGGAAAAGATCTAAAAGAGATCCGCGCACAGCATATTCACCATGTTCTAGTACTTGCTCTACGGAACGATATCCTGCTGACTCTAATTGTAATCGCAATTTTTCAATGACAAGACGGTCGCCTTTTTTAATCAAAAGGACATTGTGCTGTAGATATTTCGGCGGGCACACACGTTGCATTAATGTACTAATCGGTAAAACAAAGATGCCTTTTTTAGTATTTTGCAAATGAAAGAGTGCACTTAAACGAGAAGAAATAATTTCTTGATGAGGAGAAAAAGAATCATAAGGCAACGTTTCCCAATCAGGAAAAAACTGAACGGACTGAGAAGTTAAATCCGGTAAAACTTGTGATAAACGAACCGCACTTTTGGTATCTGGTGTCACAACCACTGTCAATCCATCGTATTGCTCTGCAATTTCACTAACAGCAAGTGCATCTGCACTCGCCAATACATTGCCAAGAATTTTATGATCATTGGGCTGAGTCGGAATATCAAAATTAAAATAGGTCGTTTTCATAAGCGCGGTCAATTTTTATCTCATTTTTGCGTGAATAGCTGATTAGTTTAGCAAATCCACTCTACTTTTCAATTTTTATCTGTATAAAAAAACAGGGTTTGATTAACCCTGTTTTCTTTTATTTTTTGAGTGGTTCTAGTGGTTTCTCTTTTTTTACCTTACCATCATCATCAAATTCAATGCGTGGCATACAACCTCGACAACTACCTTTATCTAAACCAAGCTCACTGCAAAATTTATTGTATTCATCTACCGCTTTACGGAACCAACCTTTTTTTTCTTGTTCGCTCATTTTGCCTCCTTTTTTAATTTTTGTGCAATTTCCGAACGTAATAATTTTAACCCATTTTTCTTATTATAGGGTATCTGTTTTGTGATGAAATAATCTCTCATTAAAGGGCAATCTTTTTCATCTAAATTCATTAAAAATCGACGAATTGCCGGCAAAGCGGAAGCTAAAGTGCGGTGAAAATAAGCAAAATTTTTTAAGCTGAGCCAATCTTCGTCAATCAATTCCCAATCTACTGATGTGATATTAAATTCCTGAACGAGAGGATGGAAAGACAAAGGTATATTCCGTTGAAAAGATTGTGTTGCTTCTTTTTCTAATTCAATGCCTTGTGTAGAAAGCCCTTTTAGAGCGATAGCTGAATAACAACCACTACTTGCCTCTAAATGCTCGCCTAAATGAACAAGAGAAAAACCACATTTCTGCCAAAATTGAGCCAGTTCTTTGGTATAACCGAAACTCACTGATAAATAATCTACATCGGCATTTTGCGTGATATATTCAATAAGTTGTGTACCAATACCATGTTGCTGCCACATAGGCTGAACCGCAATTCTCGAAATACGTAAAGAATGCAATTCATAAGCCTTTTGTTGTTGAGCATGAAAACAAAGTGCTTGCGGGACAAGATTACCTTTAGGGCGTCTAGTCCCTTGCTGAATTGCTTCAATGAGGGCTGAATCTTCAATCCCGCCTTCTTTTAATGCCCAAACTGCGCCTAGTAAATTTTGCTCACTTTCAGCGGTAAAAAAACACTGTGAATTGGCATCAAATAATCGCCGTAGATCTAATGGTGATGTACGATAATGAGCTAATGTCATCAAGCCATAGAATTGGGGCAATGAAGAAAGTATTTCCTCTTGTGAGCGTTCAGTGATTTGGCATATTTTGCTTTTATCGTATGGCGTTTGTTTAAAATCATCCTCTACATTCAATAATAAAAGCTCATCAATAAACGCCTCTAAACCATCATCTTTAGACCAACGTAGCGGTTCAATAAGCTCAAAGTCAGAAAAAGTGCGGTTAATTTTTTGCTTAAATTTAAGCTCAAAGCCTCGCCCAGTTCCCTCATAACTATGGATGGTAGTCGTAAATAGAATATGCTTAAAATGATGAGAAAAAGCGCTAAGTTGAGCAATCGGTAGCATTGCCGCCTCATCAACAAAAAGCCAAGCATTTTCAGAAAAAGAAGGAGCATTTTGCAAAGCAAGGAAAAGCTCATCTGGTGCAATAAAGATAATCTCTTTTTGTGAAAATTCTGCCAAAATTTTAACCGCACTTTTATTCGGTGCGGTGAGGTAAATTTTAGTATCCAGTTGATTCGCTAATAAGCCTGCTAGAGCTGATTTCCCTCTTCCTCGTTTAGCGGTAAGAAAGTAGAGTTCAGATTCTTTTTGTAAGATTTGCTCAATGATTTTCTGCTGATCTAAGGTTGCGTTGTAATTGACAAATAATTGCTGAAAAGTGCGGTCAAATTTTAAATCATTTTGATGATAAAGGACGGGAAAACCATATTTATGGATACAATACTTAAAATATGTCATAAATCTTGGTGTAGCAATTGCCTCAAGTGAACCTGACCAACGGAGACTATCTTCATCTATTTGAGAATGAAGTTTCTCCCAATTTGATAGCAATACAATTAAGGAACCATTCATTTTCAATGTGCCAGCCGCAATAGCGAGTGCCTCTAAATGGATGCCTTTCCGTGCATCAAACAAGATCGTCTCAAACTCTTGTCCAAGAAGATTTTGAATTTTAGAAAACTCATTAATGATCAAGGTATTTGCCGGCAAATTAGACGGCATATTCTCACTGACTAAAATTTGAAAATGACGGGTCATGAATTATTTTTCTAAATAGGCTTCCAATTCAGCTAAATTTTGAGGCCATTCATTACTGAGTTGCTTTATCCATGAAGCAATATCCAATGTCCAATTTGGCAATGAGGTATCTTGAGCCTGTTTTGCGATATTTTGAACATTAACAAGCCCTACCGACGCAGCTGCACCTTTAATTTTATGTGCGACATCTGACACCGTTTGTTGCATATCTGAGTTTGCAAGATAATCGTCATAGGCTGTTTCTAATTCATCTAAATAAATCGGCATCCATTGTTTAAATAACGCCACATTAGCTTTAGCTTGAGATTTTCCGATTAACTCAATAAGTGAAATATTGATGCCTTCTTGAACGTGAGAAGTTTCTTCCTCATCAGAGATACATTCAATATCATCGCCTAAAAAAGTTTTAAAGCACTGACGTAATTCAACCAAAGAAAGTGGCTTGCGTAATACACCATCCATACCCTGTTCTTGATATTCTTCTTCACTGTGCATCACGTTCGCTGTAAAGGCAATTAAAGGCGGGAGAAAATCGTAAATCCCTTCTTCGTAGTTTTTCCGTAGATAGTGGGCGATATCAAAACCTGACATATCTGGTAATTTAATATCAAGAAAAACAATATCATAGGTATTTTTCTCAAATAATCGGATCGCCTGTTCGCCATTCATAGCAACATCAACATAATGCCTCTGCTTTTCAAGAATACTTTTAGCTACAACCACATTCAATTCAACATCTTCAACTAATAAAATAGAAAGGTGCTGCATGGCTGTTTCAGCATTCATCTCATTAGCTTGGGCTTTATCCGCAATAATCGTTAAATAAAAAGTAGAACCTTTATCCAACTCACTTTCAACTGTTAAATCCCCTTGCATTAACTGCGCAAGATTCTTAGAAATCGCAAGACCGATGCCACTTCCTGCGGAACGGTGAATATTATCTTTAACTTGATAATACATAGTAAAAATCTTATCCAGCTCGCAAGAAGCAATACCTGCTCCCGTATCTGCAACACTAAATTGATATTGATTATCTTGGATTTTCTGTACTGTTAGGATAACTTCACCTTTGTCAGTAAACTTCACAGCATTACCAATTAAATTCCAAAGAATTTGGCTGATGCGAGCACGGTCAAGATAAAGCCAATTAGGTAAATTCTCATCCTGGTTTAAAGAAAACTTTAGCCCCTTTTGTTCTGCCATTAAGGTACCAAAATTATAGAAATCATTAAGTAGTGAATGGAAATCACAAGGCTGGATATTTAATTCAATACGTTTAGAGTCAATCTTATCTAAATCAATAATATCACTAAAAATATGACCTAAACTGACCGCACTTAGATTAATCGTATTCAGATAATTCTGTTGTTGTTCCGTTAATTTATCATCTAATAAAATTCGACTTAAGCCAATGATTCCATTTAATGGGGTACGTAACTCATGGCTAATGGTAGCCAGTAAGGTACTTTTATCACGATTGTTTTTTTCTAATCGAGCAAGCGTTTTAGAGAGCTCCAAACGGGAACGTTCTAATCGCTCAACAAGTAGCGTAAAGAAATAAATAACAAAAGGAGCAGTAAACAAACCAAAAGTGATCGAGCGAACAATATCACTCCAGTGAATACCATCACTAAACAATGTACTTAATAAGATTTGTATACAAAGAGCCAAAATCGCAAGAATAGCAATGCCAAGTAAAGAGAAGCGAACTCGACCTAATCGAATAACCCAGTCAACATAGCGTTGTGCAAAATATCTAAAATTTTTCATTGTTTATATTGAGAAATAAAAATTGAGATCATTCTATAGAGTTTTTAATAAAAATCCATAAACAAAAAACCCCAAGCTCTTCAGCTTGGGGTTCACATTCAGTACCTGGCGGTGTCCTACTCTCACATGGGGAAGCCCCACACTACCATCGGCGCATCGGCGTTTCACTTCTGAGTTCGGTATGGGGTCAGGTGGGACCACCGCTCTATCGCCGCCAGGATTATTCCTTTAATAACTTTTCTCTCTTTCTGTTCCGCTATCTCTAGCGCTCACAACCAAACAAGCTGATAACCTTCAAAACTTTCTTCTCTTTCTTCTCTGAGTTTGTTTCGTCTTCTCAACACCCAAAACCCTTGAGCGTTGTATAGTTAAGCCTCTCGGGCAATTAGTACATGTTAGCTCAACGGCTCGCACCGCTTACACACCATGCCTATCTACGTCTTAGTCTTAAACAACCCTTACAGATTTTAAATCTGGGAGAACTCATCTCTTGGCAAGTTTCGTGCTTAGATGCTTTCAGCACTTATCTCTTCCGCACTTAGCTACCCGGCAATGCGTCTGGCGACACAACCGGAACACCAGTGGTGCGTCCACTCCGGTCCTCTCGTACTAGGAGCAGCCCCAACCAATTCTCCAACGCCCACGGCAGATAGGGACCGAACTGTCTCACGACGTTCTAAACCCAGCTCGCGTACCACTTTAAATGGCGAACAGCCATACCCTTGGGACCTACTTCAGCCCCAGGATGTGATGAGCCGACATCGAGGTGCCAAACACCGCCGTCGATATGAACTCTTGGGCGGTATCAGCCTGTTATCCCCGGAGTACCTTTTATCCGTTGAGCGATGGCCCTTCCATTCAGAACCACCGGATCACTATGACCTACTTTCGTACCTGCTCGACTTGTCTGTCTCGCAGTTAAGCTTGCTTATACCATTGCACTAACCTGACGATGTCCGACCGTCATTAGCAAACCTTCGTGCTCCTCCGTTACTCTTTGGGAGGAGACCGCCCCAGTCAAACTACCCACCAGACACTGTCCGAGACCACGTTTCGTAATCTTCGTTAGAACATCAAACGTTAAAGGGTGGTATTTCAAGGACGCCTCCACAATCACTGGCGTGACTGCTTCTAAGGCTCCCACCTATCCTACACATCAAAATTCAATGTTCAGTGTCAAGCTATAGTAAAGGTTCACGGGGTCTTTCCGTCTAGCCGCGGGTACACCGCATCTTCACGGCGATTTCAATTTCACTGAGTCTCGGGTGGAGACAGCCTGGCCATCATTATGCCATTCGTGCAGGTCGGAACTTACCCGACAAGGAATTTCGCTACCTTAGGACCGTTATAGTTACGGCCGCCGTTTACTGGGGCTTCGATCAGGAGCTTCTCTTTCGATTACACCATCAATTAACCTTCCAGCACCGGGCAGGCATCACACCCTATACGTCCACTTTCGTGTTTGCAGAGTGCTGTGTTTTTAATAAACAGTTGCAGCCAGCTGGTATCTTCGACCGGTTCAACCTTCGCCCGCAAGGGACTACAATCTACGCCGGCGCACCTTCTCCCGAAGTTACGGTGCTATTTTGCCTAGTTCCTTCACCCGAGTTCTCTCAAGCGCCTGAGTATTCTCTACCTGACCACCTGTGTCGGTTTTCAGTACGGTTTAGATAAACCTGAAGCTTAGTGGCTTTTCCTGGAAGTGTGGTATCGGTTACTTCAGCTCCGTAGAGCCTCGTCATCATCTCTCAGTGTTTAATAGAAGTCCGGATTTGCCTAAACTTCCCACCTACAAACTTAAACGCACATATCCAACAGTGCGATAACCTAACCTGCTCCGTCCCCACATCGCAGTTTATCCAAGTACGGGAATATTAACCCGTTTCCCATCGACTACGCTTTTCAGCCTCGCCTTAGGGGCCGACTCACCCTGCCCCGATTAACGTTGGACAGGAACCCTTGGTCTTCCGGCGAACGGGTTTTTCACCCGTTTTATCGTTACTTATGTCAGCATTCGCACTTCTGATACGTCCAGCAAACCTCTCGATTCACCTTCATCCGCTTACAGAACGCTCCCCTACCCAACAGACTTTCGTCTGATGCCGCAGCTTCGGTGCTATATTTGAGCCCCGTTACATCTTCCGCGCAGGCCGACTCGACTAGTGAGCTATTACGCTTTCTTTAAATGATGGCTGCTTCTAAGCCAACATCCTAGCTGTCTAAGCCTTCCCACTTCGTTTCCCACTTAATATAGACTTTGGGACCTTAGCTGGCGGTCTGGGTTGTTTCCCTCTCCACGACGGACGTTAGCACCCGCCGTGTGTCTCCTGAGTATCACTCTTCGGTATTCGTAGTTTGCATCGGGTTGGTAATCCGGGATGGACCCCTAGCCGAAACAGTGCTCTACCCCCGAAGGTGTCCGCTCAAGGCTCTACCTAAATAGATTTCGGGGAGAACCAGCTATCTCCCGGTTTGATTGGCCTTTCACCCCCAGCCACAAGTCATCCGCTAATTTTTCAACATTAGTCGGTTCGGTCCTCCAGTTAGTGTTACCCAACCTTCAACCTGCCCATGGCTAGATCACCGGGTTTCGGGTCTATACCTTGCAACTAAACGCCCAGTTAAGACTCGGTTTCCCTTCGGCTCCCCTATTCGGTTAACCTCGCTACAAAATATAAGTCGCTGACCCATTATACAAAAGGTACGCAGTCACCCTTAAAGGGCTCCCACTGCTTGTACGTACAAGGTTTCAGGTTCTATTTCACTCCCCTCACCGGGGTTCTTTTCGCCTTTCCTTCACAGTACTGGTTCACTATCGGTCAATCAGGAGTATTTAGCCTTGGAGGATGGTCCCCCCATCTTCAAACAGGATATCACGTGTCCCGCCCTACTTATCGTTAGCTTAGTACCATGACCTGGACTTCGAGTACGGGGCTATCACCCTGTATCGCCAAGCTTCCCAGCTTGTTCCTCTGTCTCTGTCATTATCACTAACAGGCTCCTTCGCGTTCGCTCGCCGCTACTAACGAAATCTCGGTTGATTTCTTTTCCTCGGGGTACTTAGATGTTTCAGTTCTCCCGGTTTGCCTCACTTACCTATGTATTCACTAAGTGATAGTAGATTCTTCATCTACTGGGTTTCCCCATTCGGACATCTTGGATTAAACGCCTCTTATCGACTCATCCAAGCTTTTCGCAGATTAGCACGTCCTTCATCGCCTCTGATTGCCAAGGCATCCACCTTGTACGCTTAGTCACTTAACTATACAACCTCAAAAATTCTTGATGTTGTGTTTTTCAACTAAACACTTGATTGCTTTTGTTCAATCAAGATTTTCTTCTTACTCAGACTTTTTCTTATCCTTTAAAAGGACTTGAAAGTCTCTTCAGTTTTTCAGCTTGTTTCCTGGTTGTTAAAGAACAGAAATAACATTTTCAGTTATCATCGTTAAATAAACTCATTAAGTATAAAAACTCAATTTACTTAACGATGATAAGTGGTGGAGATAAGCGGGATCGAACCGCTGACCTCCTGCGTGCAAGGCAGGCGCTCTCCCAGCTGAGCTATATCCCCATGTCATCGTTTATTTATTACCTTATTCACCTCAATCACTCACTCAGTTTGAGTGGTGGGTCTGAGTGGACTTGAACCACCGACCTCACCCTTATCAGGGGTGCGCTCTAACCACCTGAGCTACAGACCCAAGGGAATAACGGCTTTCTGCTCGATATTGTCTACAATATATCAATCAATCTGTGTGGACACTTATTGTCTCTCGTTTTTGGTAAGGAGGTGATCCAACCGCAGGTTCCCCTACGGTTACCTTGTTACGACTTCACCCCAGTCATGAATCATACCGTGGTAAACGCCCTCCCGAAGGTTAAGCTATCTACTTCTGGTACAACCCACTCCCATGGTGTGACGGGCGGTGTGTACAAGGCCCGGGAACGTATTCACCGCAACATTCTGATTTGCGATTACTAGCGATTCCGACTTCATGGAGTCGAGTTGCAGACTCCAATCCGGACTTAGACGTACTTTGTGAGATTCGCTCCAGCTCGCACTATCGCTTCCCTCTGTATACGCCATTGTAGCACGTGTGTAGCCCTACTCGTAAGGGCCATGATGACTTGACGTCATCCCCACCTTCCTCCGGTTTATCACCGGCAGTCTCCTTTGAGTTCCCGACCAAATCGCTGGCAACAAAGGATAAGGGTTGCGCTCGTTGCGGGACTTAACCCAACATTTCACAACACGAGCTGACGACAGCCATGCAGCACCTGTCTCAGAGTTCCCGAAGGCACCAATCCATCTCTGGAAAGTTCTCTGGATGTCAAGAGTAGGTAAGGTTCTTCGCGTTGCATCGAATTAAACCACATGCTCCACCGCTTGTGCGGGCCCCCGTCAATTCATTTGAGTTTTAACCTTGCGGCCGTACTCCCCAGGCGGTCGATTTATCACGTTAGCTACGGGCGCCAAACTTAAAGTTCAACCCCCAAATCGACATCGTTTACAGCGTGGACTACCAGGGTATCTAATCCTGTTTGCTCCCCACGCTTTCGCACATGAGCGTCAGTACATTCCCAAGGGGCTGCCTTCGCCTTCGGTATTCCTCCACATCTCTACGCATTTCACCGCTACACGTGGAATTCTACCCCTCCCTAAAGTACTCTAGACTCCCAGTCTGAAATGCAATTCCCAGGTTAAGCCCGGGGCTTTCACACCTCACTTAAAAGTCCGCCTGCGTGCCCTTTACGCCCAGTTATTCCGATTAACGCTCGCACCCTCCGTATTACCGCGGCTGCTGGCACGGAGTTAGCCGGTGCTTCTTCTGTAGTTAACGTCAATCACTTAGTCTATTAAACTAAATGCCTTCCTCGCTACCGAAAGAACTTTACAACCCGAAGGCCTTCTTCATTCACGCGGCATGGCTGCGTCAGGGTTGCCCCCATTGCGCAATATTCCCCACTGCTGCCTCCCGTAGGAGTCTGGGCCGTGTCTCAGTCCCAGTGTGGCTGGTCATCCTCTCAGACCAGCTAGAGATCGTCGGCTTGGTGAGCCTTTACCTCACCAACTACCTAATCCCACTTGGGCTCATCCTATGGCATGTGGCCCGAAGGTCCCACACTTTAATCTTTCGATATTACGCGGTATTAGCTACAGTTTCCCGTAGTTATCCCCCTCCATAAGCTAGATTCCCAAGCATTACTCACCCGTCCGCCACTCGTCATCAAAGAAGCAAGCTTCTTTATGTTACCGTTCGACTTGCATGTGTTAAGCCTGCCGCCAGCGTTCAATCTGAGCCATGATCAAACTCTTCAATTCAAGTTCAATCGCTCAATACTGCTGACATAAAATGTCACTACTTAAAAAAGTATTATGAATTTCTAGTTAGCACCTATTAAGACTTCAAAATTAAAAAATATTTTTAAAACAAGTCAATCAACAAGTGCCCACACAGATTGTCTGATATATTGTTAAAGAGCAAAAAACAACGACGCACTGGGTTTCATAAAGCTTCACAACAGCGCGTCGTTGTGTGGGGCGTATTATAGGACTTTCAGAATTCTTTGCAAGTGCTTTTTTACAAAAAAGTTCAATTTTTTGATTGCCTGATGATTTAATCATCAAAGTGAATTGTCTTTGTTCAATATTCAAGGTAAATTACCTCCAAAGAGTAAGCGTTTTAACGAGGTATTTATGAATTTTGAGCAAATGATTGGTTTCGGTGTGGCAGGAAATTTCGCAGGTCATTTAGAGCAAGCCGGCGAGGCGGCTGATTTCACTCAAGTAAAAACAGAAAATGCCATTCAACCCAAAGCGATTTTCCCGTTTTATGTGCCAAGCGAAAAAGCTGGCTTTCTTTCTACCTTTCCTTTAAGTCACAATCAAATTAACTTTCCACAAGGTGCGGATAATCTTCAAATTGAGCCTGAAATTGCACTTATTTGTGATCTTATCTATAAAGGAAAGCAAGTTGAAAAAATTATTCCGCGCTATTTTGCAGCCTATAATGACTGCTCTATTCGTCGTCCTAATGCAAAAAAAATCTGTGAAAAGAAAAACTGGGGATCGGCAAGTAAAGGTGTTTCAACCAAACTAATTCCACTTTCTTCCTTTATTAAGGGAAGTGAAATTGATCAATATCGTATCGCTTGCTTCCATAAAAGAAATAGCGAGCTCAATACGTATGGTATTGACAGCCCCGCTATCGGTTATAGCTATTTCTACCAACAATTATTAGATTGGATCGTGGATAGAATGAATAATCAACCCGATGAGGGCCCGATGAATCATATTGCTTCTTTATTAGAGCAAGCAAACTATCCTGAGCAAGCGATTATTAGTATTGGCGCCACCCGTTATACCGAGTTCGGCGAAACGCATTTCTTGCAACCTAATGATCTCAGTATTGTTGTCGTGTATAACGGTGAAAAATATTCTGCTGAGGAAATTGAGAAAATGGCAAGAGATGAAAAATTTGCAGATGACATTTCAGCGCTTATTCAGAAAGTGGTTTAGCATACATCTAAAAAGTGCGGCTGATTTTGACCGCACTTTTTGTTTACTTCCTTCTTAAAGAAACCTCTCCTGCATTAAAATACCGCTCGCCTTCATCGGTTATGACTTTTAAATAACCGCGGTTGTCAATCCCCTGCTCTATACCTGAAATCGCACCTTGTTCAGTAAAGACATTCACTTTATCGCCAAAAAATTCATTATGGTTTATCCATTGTTGCATGAACTCCTCATCAATGCCCTTTTCTTCAAATTGAGCTAATCGAGAATAAATACGTTGAATCACTTTAACAAGGATCTTTTCACGATCTATATTTGGATCCTGTTCGGTTAGCTGAGCATACGGCTGACTAATTTCGGTTGATTGTGGTAATTTTACATTGATCCCAATACCAACCACCAAATTAAGCAACCCATTCTTATGATTAATGATTTCCACTAAAATGCCACCAAGCTTTCGCCCTGAAAGCAAAATATCATTTGGCCATTTCACTTTCGCATTTAACGCTTCTGCAATAGCTAAACCAATTACTAAACTTAATCCATCCAATGCTTTTTTAGGATCGATAGTCCAATAAAAACTGAAAATTAACTGGCCTGCAAACGGTGAAAGCCATTGGCGACCACGACGTCCCCGTCCGGCCGTTTGATATTCTGCAAGGCACAAATCGCCTTTTTTTAAGTGATTAATTTGATTAGTTATAAATTCATTTGTTGAAGAAATGGCTCGATGATAATGCACGGAATAAGGTGAAAGTGCGGTTGAAATTGTTTGCGGATTTAACAAAGACATTTCTGGCACAAGCTGACAAACATTATTTTCTTCTTGAATATTCAATCCCACTTCTCTCAATAATGCCATTTCTTGCGCCAATTCATTTGACGTAATATTTAAAAACGACATCAAATCTGACCGCACTTTAGGTTGGCAATCAGACAAACAATCCAATAACGATGGCATATTCATTCCTTCTCATAAAAACCTTGGCAAATCTTACCATAAAAGCGAAAAAATTCATTTTCAACCACATGAAAAATCTGTATAATCCCAGCGCAATATTTTTTGACACAACTTTTAACAACGAGATATTGCCATGCTTAGAATCAAACAAGAAGCTCTGACTTTTGACGACGTTCTACTCGTCCCAGCTCATTCAACTGTTCTTCCGAACACTGCCAACCTCTCAACTCAACTCACCAAAGAAATTCGCTTAAATATTCCGATGCTTTCTGCTGCGATGGATACTGTGACAGAAACCAAATTAGCAATCTCTTTAGCACAAGAAGGTGGCATCGGCTTTATTCACAAAAACATGACGATCGAACGCCAAGCGGATCGTGTTCGCAAAGTAAAAAAATTCGAAAGTGGTATCGTTTCTGAACCTGTGACTGTTTCGCCAGATTTGACCCTTGCAGCACTTGCTGAAATGGTGAAGAAAAACGGCTTCGCAGGCTACCCTGTTGTAGACGGTGAAAATAACTTAATCGGTATCATCACTGGCCGTGACACGCGTTTCGTAAAAGATTTAAGCAAAACTGTTTCACAATTAATGACGAAAAAAGAAGACTTAGTCACCGTAAAAGAAGGTGCAAGCCGTGAAACAATTTTAGAATTAATGCACAAAAACCGCGTAGAGAAAGTACTTGTAGTAGATGATGCATTCAAATTAAAAGGCATGATCACCGTTAAAGACTTCCAAAAAGCGGAACAAAAACCAAACGCATGTAAAGATGAATTCGGTCGTTTACGTGTCGGTGCGGCTGTAGGTGCAGGCCCTGGTAACGAAGAACGTATTGATGCTTTAGTGAAAGCCGGCGTAGACGTATTGTTAATCGACTCTTCTCACGGTCACTCTGAAGGTGTGTTACAACGTGTTCGTGAAACGCGTGCAAAATATCCAAACTTACCTATCGTTGCGGGTAACGTCGCAACGGCTGAAGGTGCTATCGCATTAGCAAATGCAGGAGCAAGCGCAGTGAAAGTCGGTATTGGTCCTGGTTCTATTTGTACTACTCGTATCGTGACCGGTGTAGGTGTTCCACAAATCACCGCTATCGCAGATGCTGCTGCGGCATTAAAAGATCGTGGTATTCCAGTTATCGCGGACGGTGGTATCCGTTTCTCTGGCGACATTGCAAAAGCTATCGCGGCAGGTGCAAGCTGTGTAATGGTTGGTTCTATGTTCGCGGGTACTGAAGAAGCACCAGGTGAAATCGAACTTTACCAAGGTCGTGCATTTAAATCTTACCGTGGTATGGGCTCATTAGGTGCCATGGCGAAAGGCTCATCAGACCGTTATTTCCAATCTGATAACGCGGCAGACAAACTCGTACCAGAAGGTATCGAAGGCCGTATTCCATACAAAGGTTACTTAAAAGAAATTATCCACCAACAAATGGGTGGCTTACGTTCTTGCATGGGCTTAACTGGCTGCGCAACCATCGAAGAATTACGTACGAAAGCAGAATTCGTTCGCATCAGTGGTGCAGGTATTAAAGAAAGCCATGTTCACGATGTAACTATCACTAAAGAAGCGCCAAACTATCGCATGGGTTAAAACAAAAGGTATTTTATATGCATCTCCCTAATGTTAAACAAAAAATAACTAACCAAGAACTATGTGATATTTTTAAATGTTCAACTCAAGGTGGCATGAGAAGATCTCTAGAAACAAAAACTCTTGTTTTAGTTACCAAAACTTATGGACAACAGACATATATCAATTACTGGGAAAATGATATTTTATATTTAACTGGGATGGGATTAACTGGCGATCAAACCTTAAGCTCTCAAAATAAAACTTTATCGGAATCAGATAGTAATAATGTTACTCTACACTTATTCGAAAATGACGCACCTAATTCATATATTTATGAGGGGGTTGTTACATTAGCAGGTCCGATTATTAAGAAAGCTCAGAAAGATAAAAATGGAAATAACCGCAAAGTATATATCTTTCCACTGAAGAAAATTAATACAATTTAGAGAAAAAAATGACAAACATCCACAACCATAAAATCCTGATCCTCGACTTTGGTTCACAATATACTCAACTGATTGCACGTCGTGTGCGTGAAATCGGTGTGTACTGCGAACTTTGGGCGTGGGATGTGACTGAAGAACAAATCCGTGAATTTAATCCTGACGGTATCATTCTTTCTGGTGGTCCTGAAAGTACCACTGAAGAAAACAGCCCGCGTGCACCTGAATATGTATTTAATGCTGGCGTGCCTGTATTGGGTATTTGCTACGGCATGCAAACCATGGCGATGCAACTTGGTGGTTTAACTGAGACCTCTGATCATCGTGAATTCGGCTATGCTTCTGTTTTAATGGATAATCCGACCGCACTTTTCGCTCATTTAAATGATGGCGATAGCAAATTAGATGTATGGATGAGCCATGGCGATAAAGTAACGCGTTTACCTGAAAACTTCCAAGTTACCGGTATGACTCCAACCTGCCCAATTGCGGCAATGTCTGACGAAAATCGTCGTTTCTACGGCGTACAATTCCACCCTGAAGTAACCCATACCAAAAAAGGTTTGGAATTATTGATGAATTTCGTGGTGAACATTTGTGGTTGCGAAACCAAATGGACAGCAGAAAACATTATCGAAGATGCCGTTGCTCGCATTAAAGAGCAAGTAGGCGATGATGAAGTGATTTTAGGTTTATCTGGTGGTGTGGACTCTTCTGTGGTTGCATTACTTTTACACCGTGCTATCGGCAAAAACTTACACTGCGTATTCGTGGATAACGGTTTACTCCGCTTACACGAAGGCGATCAAGTCATGGAAATGTTCGGTGACAAATTCGGTTTAAATATTACCCGTGTTGATGCTGAAAGCCGTTTTTTAAGCGAACTTGCTGGCGTATCTGATCCTGAGGCGAAACGCAAAATTATCGGTAAAGTGTTCGTAGATGTATTCGATGATGAATCGAAAAAACTCACTAACGTGAAATGGTTGGCACAAGGTACGATTTACCCTGACGTAATCGAATCTGCAGCAAGCAAAACCGGTAAAGCACATGTGATTAAATCACACCACAACGTAGGTGGCTTACCAGACTATATGAAACTTGGTTTAGTTGAACCTTTACGTGAATTATTTAAAGATGAAGTACGTAAAATCGGTTTAGCATTAGGCTTACCGGCTGAAATGATCAACCGCCACCCATTCCCTGGCCCAGGTTTAGGCGTCCGTGTATTAGGCGAAGTGAAAAAAGAATACTGCGATTTATTACGCCGTGCAGATGCAATCTTTATCGAAGAATTGCGCAATAGCGGTTGGTATGAAAAAACCAGCCAAGCCTTCAGCGTATTCTTACCAGTGAAATCTGTAGGTGTTATGGGCGATGGCCGTAAATACGATTGGGTTATCTCACTACGTGCGGTAGAAACCATCGATTTTATGACCGCACATTGGGCTCACTTGTCTTATGATTTATTAGGTAAAGTATCTAACCGTATCATCAACGAAGTAAACGGCATTTCCCGCGTGGTGTACGACATCAGCGGAAAACCCCCAGCAACGATCGAGTGGGAGTAACCTAAATCAATTTAAAGGGCAAATTATTTTGCCCTTTTCTTCTTTTATAACAACAACTTTTCTCTTCAAACTTCACTATGGATATCGCATTTTTACTCGGTACTAAAATTATTGAACTGACACTCATTGTACTTATTGGCTATGGGTTGGTTAAATCAAAATTATTAAAATCAGAAGATAGCAAACCACTTTCCATTATTGGACTTTATGTCATCAGTCCAGCGGTGATGATTGAAGCCTTTCAAATTGATTACACACCTGAAATTCTACAAGGTTTGCAGCTTTCACTACTTATGGCCGTGTTTCTTCAGGGTATTCTGATTATTATTGGCAGTTTATTAAAGCGCCTATTAAACCTTGATCCTATTGAGCATGCCACTTCCATTTATTCCAATTCTGGCAACTTAATTATTCCGATTGTGATGTCGCTATTTGGCAAAGAATGGGTCATTTACGCCAGCTGTTTTATTGTGGTGCAAACCTTTCTATTCTGGACACATTGCCGCTTGATTATTGTAGGTAAAGGGAATTTATCGTTAAAAACAATTGCCAAAAATATCAATATTTGGTCAATTCTCGTCGGCGCATTTTTATTTGCTTTTCAAATTAAGTTGCCAAACATTATCAATGGCACACTCTCTTCCATCGGTTTGTTTATTGGCCCGAATGCCATGCTTGTTGCGGGTATGTTAATTGCCGCAATTCCATTAAAAAGCATTGTTTCATCTAAGCGCATTTATTTAGTCACACTATTGCGCTTGTTGGTTATTCCGCTTGTATTGTTGGTATTAATAAAGCTCATTGGCTTTGTACATTGGATTGAAAAAGGTGAGATTATCGTGTTGATTAGCTTTTTAGCTACCACTAGCCCTTCAGCTTCGACAGTGACACAAATGGCGGTGATTTATAACAACAATCCACAAAAAGCCAGCGCCATTTATGGGATAACGACGCTGCTTTGTATGTTTACTATGCCACTGGTGATTGCGTTATATCAAATGTGGGGTAAATAGAAGAAAAGTGCGGTCAATTATTTAAGCACTTTTGATGCAGGTTGCTCTTTTTTCAAACGATAAAGTTGGTATAAATTAACGAAAACTAAGAATGCGTTTAGAACTGCTACAGGATAAGCACCTTTCATCAAACCATAAACCACAAAGAGTACTGCTCCAATGGTATTTACAATTCTTAAGTGAATAATGGATTTGAATAAAAAAGAGGCGGCTACAAAGAATGTTGCCATATAACCTAGTAATTCAATGAAATCAAATTCCATAAATCTCTCCGTCAATAATGATTGAAGCGGCATCATAAAAGATTTTGGAATTCAGGGAAAGAGGCGAAATAAAAGCAACCGATTGCAATATCAAGAAATTTTTATTTCGCTCAACATTCGCTTAGATAAAGACTTTTTGCACTAAAAACATATAAAAAATTGTGCCTGCCGAGATGGAAAGAAACATATTCTTTTTCCAGAAATGCAACCCCAATACCAAAGCTCCCGCAATAAAATCGGGCAAGCCGTAATAACTACTCAACACATCCACATTTTTATAGCAATACACTACTAACATTCCAAACATCGCGGCAGGTAATACTTTACCTAGATAACGAACATATTCCGGAATAGGACGATTTGCAGGAAAGATCCAGAATGGCAATAATCGAGTAAATTGCACGCACACGATACAAATCACAATGGTGATAATTTGTTCCATCAATGTCATTTCAGTGCCTCCAATTTAGATGAAAGTTTAGGACGTCGTACTGTTAATAGAATCCAGATACTGATTAGCGTTGGCACTAAAAAGTGTTCTTTCCCAACAATTAACAGCGATACAAAAGCTACGCCTAAACCTAATAATGAGCTTTCATGAGATTTTTCTTTTAGCCAGTTTTCAGCAAAGATTACGAGGAAAAGTGCTGTCATCCCAAACTCTACCCCTTTTAAATCAAAAGGAATGATTGAACCAAATAGGTTGCCTAATCCCGCACCGACGACCCAATAAACGTGCAAATAAAAACTGACAAAGAACATATACCAACCTTTATCTAAATGATCGGGGATCTTCGCCATATAATTCAGGGAAAAACTTTCATCTACTAGAGTACTAATTAAATACCAACGTTTTTTCCCAATTTGAGCACCATATTTTTCTAACATGGAAATGGCATAAAAAATCTGACGCCCACTTACCATCAGCGTAACTAATGCGACACTTAAAGGCGAAAAAGGCATGACTAATGCTGCAGCAGCAATAAATTCAACGGAGCCCGCATAAATGAGTGCTGCCATTGTAACAGGGAACCAAACACCGAATCCAAGTGCTTTCATGTAAATGCCATATGCAATGCCTAAAAATAAAAAGCCGGCAAGCATTGGCATGCTGTAAGGAAATGCCGCTTTTGCTGCGGCTTTGATGGGATTTTCTGTCACCACTTCTGACATATTGACCTACTACAACGCTAAAACAGACAAACCAGGTAAGGTCGAAAAACTTTGTGCTTTTACTGTTTGATGGAAATCTTCGATATAAGCTAAATTGGCATCTTCTTTACGAATTGCTGCATAAAGGTTACTGTACAACCCTTCTTCTGTAATTTTGCGTGCCACCACATACCCTTTTTCTAAATAAGGCAATGCCGCCCAATAAGGCACAGTGGCAATACCCCGACGACTCGCCACTAACTGGATCAAGGCGATCGTTAGCTCTGTCGTACGACGCGGCGGATTAATGCCTTTCGGTTTCAACACTTGACGATATAAGTCTAACATATCATCAGGCACGGGATAGGTTACCCAAGTTTCCTCAGCAAAATCTTCCGCCTGCCAAACCTCTTTATTCGCTAATGGATGATCTTTAGAACAAATCCCCACCATTTCATAAGAAAATAGCGGTTTAAACAAAACATCATCATTTTGTTCAACGTCTGACACTATCGCCCAATCTGCACGATGAGACAATAACAATCCTACAGGATCAGTATGGAAACCTGAGACAATATCCAATTCTACCAAGCTCCAATGCTGACGAAACTCATCCATCGCTGGCATTAACCAGTCGAAACAGGTATGACACTCTACTGCAATTCTTAACTGCCCTGCATCACCGTGTTTTACGCGTGCGAGCTCACGTTCTGCATCAACCACTTTTGGAAGAATTTCATTGGCAAGACGAATCAAACGATCGCCTGCTGCGGTAAAACGCAATGGATTACTTTTACGCTCAAATAGAAGTAAACCGAATTGCTCTTCCATTAACTTAATTTGATGAGAAAGTGCCGATTGTGTTAAATAAACACGTTTTGCCGCCATCGAGACGCTGCCCGTTTCCTTTAAAGCAAGCAAGGTTCTTAGGTGACGAAGTTCAAGAAATGTGGGTTTCATTAGAATAATTCATAAAGTTATAGCATTAGATGAGCAACATAATAACGCAAATTAAATTTGCCGAAAAGAAAGTGCGGTCAAAAACGTTGATATTTTGACCGCACTTAAGACGATTATTTATCTAATTGAACGGGAAAAAATAAGCTCAATGGTCGTTTTTTCACAATTTGACAAACTTCATGCCAAATTGACCACCAGCTATCAATTTCCGTATTTAAAGAGCGCAGTGCGACCCAAAGTGTCAATGAAAAACTGACTATTAAATTCACTAAACCAATCAGCAACACAAAAGCAATGCATTGTAAAAAGAATGGATAGGCAAATTGTCCACTGACTGCACTGTATCCTAAATTCGCTGATGAAAATGCAACATGACGAATATCTAACGGGAGATGAGTTAAATATCCCACTAAACCGGTAAGCCCAAGTAACATACCAAAACAGAAGTTACCAATAAGCGAACCATAATTCTCATGCATATAATTAGCAAATTTAACGCGAGACTTCTCAGACATCAATTTTTTTAATAACGGATGTTGTGCTAAACGCATGCGCATATTCAAATAATTGCTACGATTATCAAAATAGCCAGAAATAATTCCGGAGCAGAATAACCATACACCTGCAATAGCTGCGAACCATAAAGAACCATCTAAAGGATCAATACGGTGTAATTGATAGGCTATTTTCTCTGAATTCATCAATGGCTCACCTGTTTGATGTTGATAAACAAAAGCAATTAATGCCGCTAATCCCATAGCAACTACTACATTGCCTAAAACGGCCACGCTTTGGGAACGAAATACATCCACTAATAACTGGGCTAATTTCATATTTAATGTTTTGCCTTGTGGATTTTTCTCTACTGCCTCAGCAAAACGAGCAGCTGTCATAGCTGGCTGTTTGGTTGCAACCGTGAAATGCAACATAAAGATCACCATAAATCCGAAGCCGTAATTTAAACCTTCGGCAAGACCTTTCCAGACTTTATCATCAATAATACTGCCTAAATAAGTTTTAAATAACGCCATTAGTGCAATCAATACACCACCACCTGCCGCAGAGTAAAACATTGCCCAATACTCTTTTTTATCTCGAGTAATGTAATGCTCACCGTGGTCCCCAGCATTCTGCGTAACACTACGAGCAATTAATCCTGAGCTTTGTTTCCATAATCGGGAAATACTATGTCGCTCTGCAGCTGCACGGGCAAAACAACCCGTTAATAACAATATTCGACGCGGTAAATAGCGATTTGAAACAAAAATTGCCATCAACGTTTCTAATCGTTCTAAAGTCTGGGAAAGACGTTCTAATAAATACGCTGTATTTAAGGAAGACCCCACTACTGCCCCACGTTTCTGTAAGCCAATAATCAATGCCTTACATTGATCAAACATTACCTGTAAATGGCTATCATCAAAATCTATTGATTGGCGGCGCGCCGCTACCCAATCAACCACCTCATGGTGTAAAGCAACAAAAGGTGAATCAGCATTTAACAGAGAGGGTTCCATTCGCATCAGCTCAGGATCCATATCTTCAGCTGCAATCCAAATTGAAAGCATCTCTATGGCAAATAGCCCTTCACTTTCAATATGATTTTTTAAACGTTCCCGATCTTTTTGTTCTGTATAACGGGTTAAAACGCCAAATACGCCTCGCCACGTTTTTAATGGGACGGCATCAATCCAGCGCGCATCATTTTTATCGCTAAACAATAAATAAAAAATATCACGTAAATCATTAATATCTTTAAAAGAGGGGTTAAAACGCTCATAAATACGCGTTTTCATTTCTTGCCCAAAACCACCACGCGTAAGAATACCACTACTAATAAACAATGGGTAAAGACGTAAACCACATAACCAACCACATAATAATTTCGAAACAGAACAGCCTAATTCTTTATCGTTCTTTAAGATAAACTTAAACAAGTGCAAGGTTGGAGAAATTTTTTCTGTAGGGCTACTACGTAATAATTGACACAGCCCTTCCACAAGACCAAAGGCATCGTTTTCCGCCACTTTGTTTCGCAAAAATTGCGGTAAGGTATCGGTTTTAATCATGAGCTTTCCCCCATATCGTTTATATTCAAAGCGAGACATTATACAGCTTTGTTGGATAAAGTAAAAATGAGAGGAAAAGCGCGGTCAATTTTGAAAGCGTTTTAAAAGAAAAGGCGTATGTTTCCATACGCCTTTAGATTGACATTATTGCTCTTTCTTCAGCAAGAAAATGCCTTGTTCAGAGAAGTTCACATAAGCTTGTTTCAGATTAGCATTGAAGTCTTCAGGTTTAGTATTAATGAGCAATTCTTTGCCAGCCCAAATCGCCACCACTTCCCAGTGATTCCCCATATAGACTGCACTCTTAATTTCACATTGTTGTGCTGCCTCGCCTTCTGCTTTTAAGTAAATTGCTTCAGGACGTACGCCTACTAAGCATTCACCATCTGGTAAATTGAATTGTGCCGCATTGCTTAATGGTAATTTGTAGCCATTCACGTCAATGGTGTTATTTTCCAATTTACCTTCAAAGATGCTCGATTCACCCATGAAGTTTGCAAGGAATAAAGAGTTTGGACGCAAATAAAGCTCTTTTGCCGGTGCTTTTTGCATGATTTTACCTTTATTCATGACGATAACTTCATCGGATACCGCAAACGCTTCGGTTTGGTCGTGAGTCACATAAAGCGAGGTAATACCTAAACTTTGTTGTAATTCACGGATTTTTTCACGCATAGAACGACGTAAGTTTGCATCTAAGTTACTTAATGGTTCATCAAAAAGTAATACTTTTGGTTTTAACACTAACGCACGTGCTAATGCCACACGTTGTTGTTGACCACCTGAAATCTGATCCACAAAACGATCTTCAAAACCTGCTAAATCAACTAACTCTAAGGCTTCTTTTACACGTTTAGCGCGTTCTTCTTTTCCCACACCTTGCATACGTAAACCATAGCCCACGTTATCGCCAATGCTCATATGTGGGAACAAAGCGTAAGATTGGAATACGATACAAATATCACGATTTTGAATAGATGATTTGGTTACATCTTCACCATCAATAAAAATTTGACCTGAAGTTGGATTTTCTAAGCCTGCCACCAAACGTAACACCGTGGTTTTACCACAACCAGATGGACCTAATAAGGTCACCATGGTGCCACGTTTAATGGTTAAATCTAAATTATCAATGACTGTGGATTTACCAAAAGATTTAGTGATATTTTTTAATACTAAGAAATCATTATTACTCATAATATTTACCTACAACTTAACGAGTTAATTCATTTTTTTCGCTTTAGAACGGGAAATTCGGGTATCACCCACAATCCAGTCAAAGAATAAAATAATGGCCATCATGACTACTATCAGAATTGAACCATATGCAATTGCAATTCCGTATTCACCATCTTCTACACGGTTTAAAATATAAGATGTAGCAACACGGGTATCTGCTGTAACTAAAAATACAATTGCACTTACTGTAGTCATAGCTCTAACAAAGCTAGTTACAAGAGCTGAAAGCAAGGCTGGTTTTAATAAAGGGAAAACAATAAAACAAATAGTTTTAAAAGAGCTTCCTTTTAGTGATAAAGAGGCCTCATCTAAAGATTTATCTAGTTGTCCTAATCCAGCAATAGCCGCTCGCATACCTACAGGCATATTACGCATAACCATTGATAAAATAACAATTAATGCAGTCCCAGTTATATAAATTGGCGCATCATTAAAGGCAAGTATGTAGGATACCCCTGCAACTGTACCTGGCACGGCAAAACATAACAAAGTTAGGAATTCTAAAGTTTTTTTACCTTTAAATTCCCGTCTAACTGTAATATAAGCGATAAGCAAGCCAAATAATGCAGTGATAGGTGCAGCTGTTGCAGCAAAAATGACTGTTTGAATTAACGATGGCCATGCTCCATCACTAAATCCTTGACCAAATAACGTAATATAATTTTTGAGTGTTAAAGTATAATCAACACCCCAATTCACTGTAAAACTACCGTAAAAAATACTACCGTATAATAAAACATTAAATATAATCCAAAATGCTAATATAAACGTAATAGCATATTTCATCGTTACAGGAAGATCTTGTACATCACCACGATAAGATTTCCCTGATACAGTAGTGTATGAACGATTACCAATCCACCAATATTGAATAATAAAAATACCCAATGAGAAAATTAGAAGAATTGTTCCTAGAGTACTTGCGGATGCATAATCTAATTGAGAACCAGCTATATAAAAGTAAATCTGTGAAGAAATAACATCAAAGCTTCCGCCTAAAACTAACGGAGTACTAAAATCGGCTATAGATTGAATAGCAACAACTAAAAAAGAATTTGCTAACGCAGGTTTAAGCAATGGGAAAATAATATTAAAGAAAGTTTGATAACGATTTGCTCTTAAAGTATATGCAGCTTCCTCAATTGATGGATGGATGGACTTTAAAGCCCCCTCCAATATCATAAAAGACATTGGTGTTAATGCTAAGGTATGAGCAATAACAATTCCAGTAAAACCATACAACCAATTACTTTCGAATCCTAAATACTCAACTAAATAATGAGTAATATATCCTGAACGACCAAGCATTAATGTCACCCCTAAACCAACGACAAATGGAGGGGTAACAATTGGAAGAATAGAGAATATTTTACCAATAACTGCACTACGCTTTGCAATTCTAGTAGTATAAAGTGCAAATACTAAACCAAACGCTGTTGCAAGAATACCGATTGTCCCTGCGACAGCTAGTGAGTTTAAAATAATACGTATAACATAAGGCTGTTTAACAATGTCGAGCACCTGCCCTGGCACAAATTCATCTCCTTTGTAAAACATTGAGATAAAAATGGCTAAAGTAGGGTAAACAATAAAGAAAAATATAAGTAATACAATGCTCAATAGTGATGCGATAACGAATTTATCACTTTGCATCACTTTCATTTTGGCAAGAGCATTCGTTGAAATACCAATTAAAGCAATTGTAAGAATAAACTCAGAATAACCCAAGCTGAATTTTTCAATACTTGCTGAAATCATTACAAAAGAAAAAATTAAGCAAGCTAATAAAAACTCTATTTTACCTTGTTGTACGGCTCCTTTTCCTTTATATAAAAAAGAAAATATAGGAATAAGAAATAAAGAACCAAACCAAACCCAACTCAAATTTACTGAGCTCCACCCCATGGCTGCTAGGATTTCATCTTCTGTTGAATCAAAAATGCCATAATATAATGCCATAGAAGGTAAAAGGGCAAAGCCTGCCATAGCAAGCATTACCCAAAATAGATTGGAATTGAGAAAATAATACTGCTTTCTCATAAAGCCTCCATTTATTTATTTAATTTAACTTCTCTCACCCAACGGTCGATCAAGCCACTACGCACATCTGACGCACCAAATTTATTAAAATCATAATTAATTAAATTTAGCTCATTAGATTTCAAGGCATAAGGTGAAGACGTAGCATTTATATTTGTAAGAATGTGATGTGATTGTGCTTCTTTCCAAGAAATTTCTTGTGCCTCTTTAGACATAACCCAATCGACAAACAGTTCGGCATTTTTTAAATTTCGGGCATTTTTAATTACACTTACGCCGCCAAGTTCATAGCCGGTACCTTCACAAGGAACAACTACCTCTATAGGTGCACCATTCTGTTTTTCAAAAGAATAGTTCTGTAAAAAGCCAATACCTATTGTTGTTTCCCCTCGAGCTAAATTATGAGCGGGTGCAGTTCCAGCTTTAGGATACTGTGAAATATTTTTATCTAATGCTTTTAAATAATTAAATGCTTCATCCTCTCCCCAAAGCTGAACAAATGTTGCTATTGCGGTATATGCAGTTCCAGCACTTTGAGGATCTGAAATTTGAATTTCATTCTTAAATCTAGGATCGAGTAAATCTTTCCAGCATTTTGGAGTTTCAGTAATTCCTAATTTTTTCAATTTTTCTGTATTCACTCCAAAACCCAACACTCCCATATAAACTACGGAGCTGTAATTTCCTTTACGACGTCCAGGATCTTTAAATTGAGGCATAACTTCTGTCAGCATTGGTGATTGATATGCAGTTAGCAAATCCATCTCGGCAGCCTGAGAATGTGTATCAAATGTTCCACCATACCACACATCAGCTTGTGGATTATTTGTTTCAGCCTTTATTTTAGCTAGTGTACTGCCTGAACTATTACGAATAAAACTAGCATCTACATTGTATTTTTTAGCAAAAGATTGCACTTGTTTTTCACACACTGAGTTTTGTGCGCTGCAATATACTACTAACCGACCTTCAGCAATTGCTGAACTAGTAAAAAAGATCCCGCTAAACAAAGCAGCTGACAGACTCAAAGATATAGTTGATTTTTTCATTGATTGACTCCCTTTTATATTTTAGCTACAGGCTAAAAAATTAGGCGGACATCCCCGCCTAATTCATCTATAAACTATTTCGCTAATTTAACGTCTTGAACCCATTTTTCAATTAAGGCTTTGCGTTGTTCAGTTGCACCGTATTTTTCAAAGTCATAATTGATGAGGTTCAGTTTATTTGGATCAAACGCAGTTGGTGATTGTTCCGCTGTTGTATTGGTTAAGATTTGTAAAGAATCGCCTTGTTTCCACGCTAACTCTTGACCTTCTTTAGATAATGCCCAATCCACGAATAATTTTGCGTTATCGATGTTACGCGCACCTTTTAAGATACTTACACCACCTAACTCATAGCCAGTACCTTCACAAGGCACCACTAATTCCAACGGCGCACCTTGACGTTTTTCAAGTGCATAATCGTGTAAGAAACCGATACCTACCGCAGTTTCACCACGTGCAGCATTACGAGATGGGGTCACACCTGATTTGGTGTATTGAGATACGTTTGGATGTAATGCTTTCAAGAAATCAAATGCTTTATCTTCGCCCCAAAGTTGAACGAAAGTTGCTAGTGCTGTATATGCTGTACCCGCACTTTGTGGGTCAGCAATTTGCACTTCGCCTTTTAAGCGAGGATCAGTTAAATCTTTCCAGCATTTTGGGACTTCTTTAATACCTAATTTTGCTAAACGCTCAGTATTCACACCAAAACCTAAGATACCCATGTAAATCGCAGAGACATAATGTCCTTTGGTTTTCGCTGGATCACGGAAACGCTCAACAATTTCATCAATGTGTTTAGATTTATAAGGTTCGATTAAACCTAACTCTGCCGCTTGTGCTTGAGGGTCGAATGTACCACCAAACCATACGTCTGCTTGCGGGTTATTTTTTTCTGCTTCAACTTTTGCGAAAGTACTACCTGAACCGTTGCGAATAAATGAGGTTTTCACATCATATTTTTCGCCAAACGCTTTCGTTGTCGTTTCACAAAGAATGTTGGTCGCACTACAATACACCACCAAACGCCCTTGAGCATTAACAGCAGATGATGTCATTAAACCCGCAGCTAAAAGTGCGGTTGAAATTGAGAGAGAAATTTTATTCATTTTCATTGTAGCTCCTCATAAATAACACAGATGAAATAATAAAAACGAGCACAGCGTAAGCGAAAACGAAAAAAATTTCCGTGAAGTACTTCACAAATTTAAAAAATTAAAATAAAAAAAGAAAGAAAGGTGAATTTAAGCTGATTTTTCTTTATAATCCCAATAATTTTTACCTTCCGTTTTTGAGGACGTTCCATGTCAAACTCATCTTGTATTATCATCGCCATCACGGGTGCATCCGCTTCAGGCAAAAGTTCCATCGCCTCTACTGTTCATAAAGAACTTTGTAACGAGTTAGGATGCCAAGAAATTGGGATTATTGCTGAAGACAGCTACTATAAAGATCAAAGCCATTTAGAGATGAGTGAGCGCATAAAAACAAACTATGACCATCCCAATTCAATGGATAGAGATTTACTCATTCAACACTTAAAAGACTTAAAAAACGGAACCGCCGTAGATATTCCTGTCTATAGTTATGTTGATCACACCAGAACAGGCGAAACCAAACACTTCACTCCGAAAAAAATTGTGATTTTAGAAGGCATCTTATTGCTCACTGATGAGCGAGTTCGCCAATTAGCCGATATTTCTGTCTTCGTGGATACCCCATTAGACATTTGTTTTATCCGCCGTTTACAACGTGATATGGAAGAACGTGGCCGTTCATTACAATCTGTTATTGACCAATACCGCGCAACCGTTCGTCCAATGTTCTTACAATTTATTGAGCCATCAAAACAATATGCAGATATCGTGATTCCTCGCGGTGGTAAAAACCGTATTGCGATTAACATGTTAAAAGCTCAAATTCTTCATTTATTAAACGAAAAATAGGAAAAATCATGCGTCTTTGCGATACCGATATCGAACGCTATCTAGATGATGGCATTATTTCTTTAACGCCTCGTCCTGACAACGACAAAATCAATGGTGCAACCATCGATGTACGTTTAGGCAATTCATTTCGCGTATTTCGTGAACATTCAGCCCCATATATTGATTTAAGCGGTCCGAAAGAAGAAGTTTCTGCTCAACTTGAATCGGTCATGAGCGATGAAATCATTATTGGTGATGATGAGGCCTTCTTCTTACACCCAGGTATGTTGGCGTTAGCCACCACATTAGAGTCTGTGAAACTCCCTGCCAATATTATCGGTTGGTTAGATGGTCGCTCTTCACTTGCTCGTTTAGGCTTAATGGTGCATGTTACCGCTCATCGTATCGATCCAGGTTGGGAAGGTAAAATTGTGTTGGAGTTCTACAACTCCGGCAAATTACCTTTAGCATTGCGTCCTAATATGGTGATTGGTGCATTGAGTTTTGAAGTGTTAAGTGGCCCGGCAGCGCGCCCTTACACCAGCCGTAAAGATGCTAAATATAAGCATCAGCAAAATGCGGTAGCTAGCCGAATTAATGAGGATTAATCAATGAAAAAGATCGCAATTAGCCTGTTGATCGTGCTGTTTGCGATCTTTGCTTTTTTTTATATTCAACTCAATCAACTGAAAAGCAGTATCGTCGAGCATTTGGTGCAATATAACATTCAAGTGAATGATTTTTCGGTAAACCTTCTACCACAGCCAACGGTGAATTTATCTGAGGTAAAATACCATCAACTTTCGGCTGAAAACCTTGAAGCTAAATTTGCGCTCTTTCCTCTTTTTTCAGGCAATCCGATTTTAGAAGAAGTACAAATCACTCATTTCAAACTGAGCGAACAAGCCTTAAACTATGTCAATATTCATGGTCGTTTTACTGATTTTTCACTTAAAAATATTTTTAACCAAAACATTGCGTTTAAAGGTGAAAGTGAGATTAGTTTTTCTCTTGATAAACCGATTTATGGTACAAGCACAAAATATCAATTTGCGTTCAGCAAGGGAAATATTAACCTAAATCACCAAGGCAAAAATCTGATTCAATTTGTCAATGCCCGTTTAAATCAACAACCTCTGGGTTACATTGAAACTTACGTTGATTTCTCAAAACCGGTTAAAACAATCAATGCCTATCTGCAGCCCGATTGCCAACATTGTTTAGCCACTTTTAGATTTAGTCATAAAGAGCAACAAAGTGCGGTCAATTTTTCAGGTAAAAATTTCCCAATGACACAGCTCACCGCCTTACTGAATTTTCCCAATACATTAACTGGTAATGCTGATTTTAATATCCAGCTCGTGCTAACCAATTCTGAACTCACCAAAGGAGAATTTAGTTTCGACGCTCAAAATGGTGAACTTTTAGGATTGAATTTATTAGATATGGCGGCACAGTATTTACCAATTAACTACAACAGTGACTTAACAGCTAACAGAAATATGAACACGCCTTACGAGCGTCTTGAGTCACATCTTTTGTTTGAAAACCACTTACTCACAGTGGATAAAATAAGCTTAAAAACAACCGCACTTTTAGGTGAAGGTTCTGGAGCCATTGATTTAGATAATGTACAATGCGACGTCAATTTAACTTTAAGATCAACTGACGAAAAATACAAAAAACTGGCATTGCCTATTCGCTTTTTCGATAGTTGCTATGCTCCACAATACAAGTTAAATATTGATAAAAATTTCCGTCATCAACTTAAGGAATTAATTAAAGAGAAATTAAAATAATGTCGTTTTATCAGAAAGCAGAAAAAACTCAATTTTGGCGCGTAGTTATCATGGCTTGCGCCGCTTTTATTTTTAATACCACGGAATTTGTGCCCGTTGCATTACTCACCGATATCGGACAAAGTTTTGATATGCAAAGCTCCGATGTAGGGTTAATGATGACCGTTTATGCTTGGACTGTCATGATTATGTCTTTACCCGCCATGCTCGCGACAGGTGATATGGAGCGTAAAGGCTTGTTACTGAAACTTTTCGTGATTTTTATTATCGGTCATATTATCTCAGTCATCGCGTGGAATTATTGGATTCTTCTTATTGCCCGTATGTGTATTGCTGTGGCGCATTCACTCTTCTGGGCAATTACCGCATCATTAGTCATGCGTGTGGCACCGAAGAATAAGAAAACACAAGCAATTGGTATGCTCGCTATCGGTACATCTCTTGCAACCATTTTGGGCTTACCGTTAGGACGTATAGTTGGTCAATTAGTTGGCTGGCGTATTACTTTTGCAATCATTGCTGCATTAGCTGTAGTGGTGATGATATTGATTATGCGTTTATTACCAAATCTACCAAGTAAAAATGCCGGCTCACTTTCTAGTCTACCGATTTTGGCAAAACGTCCATTACTCATTGGACTTTATGCCACAACGGTACTTATCGTTTCAGCACACTTTACCGCTTATACCTACATTGAGCCCTTTATGGTTCAAATCGGGCAAATGGATCCTAATCTTGCCACGATGATTCTTTTAGTTTTTGGTATTTCAGGTGTGACAGCCAGTGTGATTTTTAACCGATTATACCGTTTAGGCGCCACACAATTTATTATCCATGCAATTCTGTTATTAGCTATTTCCTTAGGCTTTATGCTTACTTCGGCTGGTTATACTGCAACAATGTTTGCCTTAGCCTTTATTTGGGGTATAGGAATCTCTTGTATCGGGCTTGCATTACAAATGCGCGTTCTACAACTTGCGCCAGATGCAACAGATGTAGCGAGCGCCATTTATTCAGGTATTTTTAATGCTGGTATTGGTGCTGGCGCACTATTTGGTAATCAAATCGCTCGTCACATTGGTCTTGAATATATAGGCTTTAGTGGCGCAGCATTAGCTATGATTGCACTCGGCATCTTTGTCTTCTTCAATTTCCGCTATCGTTCTCAAAACGCCTAAAAAATGACCGCACTTACTCAAGTGCGGTCATTTTCTTTTCTCTTTTCTAATCGAGATGGAAGCAAGCAATGAGCTTACCATCAGGATATTTTTCCAATTTAGGCTGCTCATTTCGACATTTATCCGTTGCTTTCCAACAACGCGGATTAAATGCACAACCTTTTGGCGGATTAATTGGACTTGGCAATTCTCCGGTTAATTTAATCCGCTGGCGACGTAATTCAGGTGACAATCTTGGTGTCGCTGAAAGCAAAGCTTGCGTATAAGGATGTTGTGGATTTTTAAAGATCTGCGCTTTTGTACCCATTTCAACACAGCGACCTAAATACATCACCATCACTTCATCAGCAATGTGTTCAACCACCGAAAGATCATGGGAAATAAAGACATAGGATAAACCAAGCTCAGCTTGTAAATCCATCATCAAATTCAACACTTGCGCACGAACAGATACGTCTAAAGCAGAAACCGGTTCATCCGCTACAACCACGTCAGGATCAAGCATTAAACCACGAGCAATCGCGATACGCTGACGTTGTCCGCCCGAAAACATGTGTGGATAGCGATTGTAAAACTCAGCACGCAATCCTACTTTTGCCATCATAGACAATACTTTTTCTTTACGTTCTTTAGCTGATAAATTGGTATTAATGACTAAAGGTTCTTCCAAAATTGTGCCGATTTTCTTACGCGGATTTAGTGATGCATAAGGATTTTGAAACACAATTTGGATTTTCTGACGGCGCAATGCTTTCGTTTCGTGATCATTCTCTAAGAAATTTTGTCCGTTATAATATAACTCACCTTCTGTCGGTTCTTCTATCATCGTCAAAAGACGACCAAGTGTCGATTTACCGCAACCTGACTCACCCACTACGGCAAGGGTTTTACCTCGTTCTAAGGAAAAAGACACGCCATCTAATGCTTTCACTTGCTGTGTTTTAGCAAACATTCCTTTTTTGACAGGATAATATTTTTTCAGCCCAATAGCATTGAGCAATGGAGCATTTTCTTGTGCGACATCAGACATTGCTAGGTTCTCCTTGGGCATTTAGTGGGGTATGACATTTTACTTGTCTGTTTCCTACTTGGCGTAATTCAGGCTCAACAGTTCGACAAAGATCGGTCGCATACGGACAGCGTGGATTTAGCAAACAACCTTGTGGGCGATCGTATTTACCTGGCACCACTCCGGGTAAAGATTGCAAACGAGATTTACCTTCTGCAAACTCCGGTAAAGAACGCAATAACGCTTGAGTGTAAGGATGTTTTGGTTCACGGAAAATATCTTCTGCTCGTCCTTCTTCCACTACTTGTCCTGCATACATCACAATAATACGATGCGCCGCTTCTGCGACTAACGCAAGATCGTGCGTAATCAGAATCAACGACATGCATTCTTTTTGCTGTAACTCAAGCAACAAATCTACAATTTGAGCTTGAATGGTCACATCCAGTGCGGTGGTTGGTTCATCTGCAATGAGCAATCTCGGTTTACATGCAATCGCCATAGCAATCATAACGCGTTGGCTCATCCCGCCAGAAAGCTGGTGTGGATAGACATCAATACGCGATTCAGGATCAGGAATACCGACTAAGCGTAAAAGCTCTAAAGTGCGTTCACGGCGTTCTTTTTTGCTGCCGCCTTGATGCGCTTTAATGGCTTCCATAATTTGGAAACCGACTGTATAAGCGGGATTTAAGCTTGTCATCGGGTCTTGGAAGATCATGGCAATATCTGCACCAATCAATTCTTGCTTTTCTTTTGGTGCTAAGCTCAAAAGATCTTTCCCTTCAAACGATAAGCCTTTCGCTGAAACACGACCAGGAAAATCAATTAAGCCCATCACGGCAAGGGAACTCACGGATTTCCCCGAGCCCGACTCGCCAACAATACCTAATACTTCACCTTGATTAACTTGATAGCTAATGCGATCCACTGCTTTAAAAGGTGCTTTTTCATCACCAAAGTGAACAGAAAGTTCTTTTACATCTAATAATGCCATTCTGCCCCCCTATTGTTTTAATTTTGGATCGAGCGCATCACGCAACCCGTCGCCCATTAAGTTGAATGCTAAAACAAGCGATAAAATCACTAAACCTGGAATCGTAACCAACCAGTTGGCCGCCTGCATAAAACTACGCGATTCAGATAACATAGTCCCCAATTCCGGTGTTGGTGGTTTTGCACCAATACCTAAGAAACCTAAGGTTGCTAATTCTAAAATGGCATTAGATATCCCCATTGTCATTTGCACAATGAGAGGCGCAAGGCAATTCGGTAAAATGACAATAAACATCAAGCGTAATACGCTTGCTCCCGCTACACGCGAAGAGGTGACATAATCTCTGTTTTTCTCATTTAATACCGCTGCACGTGTTAAGCGCACATAACTTGGAATCGAAACCACGGCAATCGCCAACGTCGCATTGGTTAAAGAAGGCTCTAAAATTGATACCACCACAATGGTTAAAAGCAAGTTTGGGATAGCCAACATAATGTCAATAAAACGAACGATTAATGTATCCAATGCGCCACCATAATAACCGGCAAGCAAACCTAGGCTCGTTCCTAAAATGCAAGATAGTATGACAATAATGAAACCTGCAAAAACAGAAATGCGCGTACCATAAATAATGCGAGAAAGAATATCTCGACCAATGTCATCTGTACCCAGTAAATAAGCTGAATTGCCGCCTTCATACCAAGCTGGTGGTAACAATAAAGCCGAACGATTTTGTTCGATAGGATCAAAAGGTGCTATCCAAGAGGCAAAAATACTGATTAATGCCACAGCAAGGATAAAAGTGAGCCCAATCACCGCCCCTTTATTTTGTTTGAAATAAAACCAAAACTCCTGCAGCGGTGTGCGAGGTGCGAAGGTTTCAATAGGTAAAGTTTGTTCCGTCATTAATAAGGCTCCTTATTGATGGCGAATACGTGGGTTTACCACGCCATAAAGTAAATCGATCGTCAAATTCACCACAATAATAATTGTAGCAATAATCAACACGGCGCCTTGTAAGACGGGATAATCGCGATTGGTAATCGCATCAATAATCCATTTACCGATGCCCGGCCATGAGAAAATTGTTTCGGTTAAAACTGCACCAGATAATAACTGCCCTACAATCAAGCCCACAACGGTCACAACAGGGATGAGCGCATTGCGCAGTGCGTGAAAAATGACAATTCGGGTATAGCTTAAGCCTTTAGCTTTTGCGGTACGAATATAATCTTCCCCTAACACTTCCAACATTGAGGAGCGAGTCATTCGGGTAATCACTGCAAGTGGAATGGTACCTAGCACAACAGCAGGGAGAATCAATGACTTAACTGCATTTTCAAAAGCACCTGGTACACCTGAAAGCCAAGTATCGATTAACATAAAACCGGTTGGTGTATCGATCCAGAAACTGTCTTCTAAACGTCCCCCTTGTGGCAAACCAAACCAAGGTGAAACATATAAGATCAAAATTAATCCCCACCAGAAAATTGGCATGGAATAACCCGTTAAGGACATGGCTGTCACCGTATGAGAAATCCAACTATCTTTTTTGACGGCCGCAATCGTTCCGAGCGTAATACCCGCAATTAACGACCAAAATAGCGCAAAGAAAGCTAATTCAAACGTGGCAGGAAAGAGTGTGAAAAATTCAGTCAGAACAGGCTGTCGAGTACGGAATGACTCACCAAAATCACCTTGTATCACATTGCCAATATAATTGAAATATTGCTGATACAACGGTAAATCGAGACCAAGTTGCTTCATCATTTGTTGATGAACTTCTGGCGTTAAACCTCGCTCTCCCATCATAATCTCCACGGGATCACCCGGAATAAAATGAATGAGAGCAAAAGTCACAAAAGTAATGGCGATAAAGGTAGGAATCACCATTAAAATACGTTTTAAAATAAATTTAAACATCTACTTCCCACATGATAAAGTGCGGTCGTTTCTTCGAACGTTTTCGCACTGGCATATTGAATATGAACACTAATATTCATACTCGTTGCAATAAAATCCTCCCGATTCTACCGCACTTTTTCTAATTTTGCCAAATGCGCAATCAGCCACTTAATACCTTGAGCTTGGAAAGCAATTTGTAAACGGGTGTTATTGTCTGAACCTTCAACGTTTATCACTGTGCCAAAACCAAACTTGTCATGTTTCACTTTTTGCCCCATTTTCCATTCATTTTCAGGCAAACTCGTGCTTAAACTTCCTACTTTTGCTTGGTTTAATGCTCGGGTGACTGTTCCACGCAAACGGATTTCTTGAATACACTCTGGTGGCAATTCTGTAATAAAACGCGAAGGTAAATGGCGTTCTTCTTTCGTGTAAACACGACGACTTTCAGCATAACAAATGGTGAGTTTTTGCTTAGCACGGGTAATGCCCACATAAGCAAGACGGCGTTCTTCCTCCAAACGACCAGGCTCTTCAAATGAACGGAAGCTTGGGAATACGCCCTCTTCTACCCCCACCATAAATACGCGCGGGAATTCCAAGCCTTTTGCTGAGTGTAAGGTCATCATTTCCACACAAGATTGATGCGGTGAAGCCTGCTCTTCTCCCGCTTCTAAAGAAGCATGAGTTAAAAAGGCGGTAAGATCGGTCATATCCTCTGCTTCATCAGGTTTGATAAATTCTCGGGTTGCCGTCACCAATTCTTCTAAGTTTTCAATACGTACTTCACCTTTCTCGCCTTTTTCCTGTTTATACATATCGTATAAGCCAGAATGTTTAATCACGAAATCAGTTTGTGCAAACAGTGGCATTTCGGCTGTATCCACCTGTAAAGAATTAATCAACTCTTGGAAACGAAGCAATGCGGTTGAAGCGCGTCCCGTTAGCATATTTTCTTGTGTGGCCACTTGCACTGCTTGCCATAAGGTTATTTGACGTTCACGGGTTAAATTTCGTAACACATCTAAAGTACGATCACCAATACCACGCGTAGGCGTATTAATCACACGTTCAAACGCGGCATCATCTTGACGATTATTAATTAAGCGTAAATACGCCAATGCATCTTTAATTTCTTGGCGTTCGAAGAATCGCATCCCGCCATAAATCCGATAAGGAATTTGGCAACGAATCAAGGCTTCTTCAATAACACGAGATTGGCTATTACTACGATATAAAACAGCACAATCATCTAATTTCCCACCGTCATCTACCCAATTTTGGATTTGAGACGCCACAAATTTTGCCTCATCTAATTCATTAAATGCTGCATAAATACCTACTGGCTCCCCCATTTCACCGTCGGTCCATAAATTCTTACCGAGACGATCACTATTATTCGAAATAAGTTGGTTGGCACTTTTCAGGATATTGCCGGTAGAACGATAATTTTGCTCCAAACGAATAGTTTCAGCGTTGAAATCTTTTAGGAATTTTTGAATATTTTCGACTTGCGCACCACGCCAACCATAAATGGATTGGTCATCATCGCCCACAATCATCACTTTACCCATATTACCCGCAAGAATTTTGATCCAGGCATATTGGATTTTATTGGTATCTTGAAACTCATCCACCAAAATGTGCTGAAAACGTTGCTGATAGCGTTGTAAAATTACGGGCTTTTTAGCAAATAATTCATACGCACGAATTAACAATTCAGCAAAATCCACCAATCCCGCACGATCACAAGTATCTTGATAAATTTGATAAATCTTAATCCACTCTTTTTCCTGGCGATCTCCAAAATCATTAATATCTTGCGGTCTTAAACCTTCATCTTTTTTATTATTGATATACCAGCACGCTTGTTTCGGTGGAAATGCTTTATCATCATAATTGTGCAATTTCATCAAGCGTTTCACTAAACGAAGTTGGTCTTCAGAATCCAAAATCTGGAAATCTTGTGGCAAGTTCACATCTAAATGGTGAGCGCGTAATAATCGATGGGCAATGCTATGGAATGTCCCAATCCACATACCAAATAGATTCGATTGAGCATGTTTGGATAAGGTATCTTGAATACGATGACGCATTTCAGCAGCGGCTTTATTGGTAAAGGTGACCGCCATAATGCTGCCTTCAGAAATATTTTCTACGGCAATCAACCAAGCAATACGATGAGTCAAGACGCGAGTTTTACCACTTCCAGCCCCCGCAAGCACAAGGTAATTGCCAAGTGGTGCAGCCACTGCTTCACGTTGTTTATCATTCAAGCCATCAAGTAATTCTGAAATATCCATTGCTCTTATTTTAATCTGGTTAAATTTACAGGGATTATAGTGGGAATTATATTTTTAAACAACCTGATATTTACAAATTTACTCCTCCCCTTTATATTAGCAATATCAAATAATTACTAAACATTGACGAAGTTAAAGGAGACACAATGTCAATTAAAACAACGCTAAAATTAACCGCACTTTCAGCCCTAACCGCCCTCGCGTACACTTCTCACGCACAGGCTGAAGGAAAACTTACCGTCTATTGCAGCGTACAAAACGTAGTATGCGAAAAAGTCACTCAAGCCTTTAGTAAAAAATACAATGTAGATGCACAATTTGTACGTAATAGTACAGGCGTCGTATTAGGCAAAATTAAAGCTGAAAAAGAAAACCCACAAGCTGATTTCTGGTTTGGCGGCACAATTGAGCCACATCTTCAAGCGGCTGAATTAGGCTTACTTGAATCCTATCGCTCCCCATTACAAAAAGACATCATGCCGCAGTTTAAATCTTTAATGGAGCAACGTGGTAATTTCACTTCTGTTATTTACTTAATGGAACTTGGCATTGGGGTAAATACTAAAAAATTAAAAGAATTGAATATTCCTGCACCACAATGCTATGCGGATCTCATCAAACCTGAATATCAAGGCCAAATTCAATATCCTGATCCGCGTGTATCAGGCACGGGCTATTCCCTTATCAGCACCTTTTCCACATTATGGGGAGAAGAAAAAGCCTTTGACTATCTGAAAAAACTAGAACCCAATCTAATGCAACATACCAAAACAGGCCTTGCAAGCAACTATTTGGCTAACGGTACCGTAGCGATTGATTTAGGTTTTATGTTGGTTTATCCGCGTGAGAAGAAAAATGGTGCGCCAGTTGAAGGAATTTTACCATGCGAAGGCGTGGGCTATTCTTTAGGCGGGGCAAGCATCATTAAAGGAGCTAGAAACCTTGATAATGCCAAACTATTTATGGATTTCGTGCTAAGCAAAGAAGCCCAAGAAATTCCTTGGAAAGAATCAGACTCTTATCAACTTCCAACCAATATCCATGCAGAACCTGCACCAGATTTCCTGCCAGCTAGCAAATTAAAACTGATAGATATTGATTTTATGAAATTTGGTACGGATCAAGAAGGCAAACGCCTGACTCAACGTTGGGTTTCTGAAGTACTCTTAGAGGGTAAATCGCCAAAAGAATAAACGGAATAAAAAAAAGTGCGGTCAAAAATAAGAATGTTTTTGGCTGCACTTTTTAATAGATAAAACTTAAGCTAAAACCAATCGCTCTTTACCCACATAGATATTGGCTTTTCCTGGGCGAGCAAAGCCGATAAGGGAAAGATTGTGTTGTTCGGCCATATTGACAGCAAGATCTGTTGCTGCCGAAATCGCAACAAGTAATTCGATACCACAAGCTACCGATTTTTGAACCATTTCATAACTGGCTCGGCTTGAAACAAGTACGAATCCTTGCGGTTGATTTTGTTTAGCATGCCAGCCGATTAATTTATCTAGCGCAACATGTCGCCCGACATCCTCTCGAATCGCCAGTAAATTGCCGGATAAATCAAAAAAGGCAGCTGCATGTGTAGCCCCTGTTTCTTTCCCGAGTTCTTGATTGGCTTGTAATTGTTCTAAGCAACCATCTAATAAATTTAAATTAAATTGGAAAGTGCGGTCTAATTTTGGCAATTTTTTATAAACTTGTGAGATTTGTTCTGTGCCGCAAATGCCACATCCTGTTCTGCCTGTTAATGTTCGACGATGATCTTTTAATGCCACAAATTGGCGGCTAGATAATTCAATTTGCACTTCGATTCCATTGCATACTTCCACCACATCAATGCCATAAATATCCGCTTTTTTCTCAATAATACCTTCTGCGAGTGAAAAGCCTAAAGCAAAATCCTCTAAATCTTGTGGAGAACACATCATAACGGTATGCGCAATACCATTATAGACAAGTGAAACAGGGACTTCCGCAGCGAGACTATCTTGTTTTTCAATAAAAAGTGCGGTCGGATTTTCAGGTGTTTTTTTAAAAAAATTGATTGTTTTTTGGATTATCCAGTGCATTATTTTTTCCCAATAAAATGGTTGTAGTATAATTGTTACGATTTTTTAACAAAAAATATTTATTTTGTGATCTAGCTCAAGTTTTGAAACGATTATAACAAGTTTTGATTATAGATTTCAGGTTAAAAAATAGTTAAAATTATCCCTGTTTAAATTGGTCATTATTATAGCCGATTTAATGGTTGATACGTTATTTTAACGAAATCAAATAAATTATCTATACGAATTTATACTATCGAAATATCTTAACGGTTCGCCGTTATGAAGGAGTGATTATGCAGGTCTCTAGACGTAAGTTCTTTAAGATCTGTGCAGGTGGTATGGCGGGGACGTCTGCGGCAATGTTGGGCTTTGCACCATCATCTGTTTTAGCAGCGCCACGTGAGTACAAATTATTACGGGCATTTGAATCCCGTAACACCTGTACATATTGTTCTGTAAGCTGTGGTATGTTGCTATATAGCACAGGTAAACCTTACGATTCCTTAAGCAGCCACACAGGTACCAATACCCGTTCTAAATTATTCCACCTTGAAGGTGACCCAGATCATCCGGTAAGCCGTGGAGCGTTGTGTCCGAAAGGTGCAGGTGCGTTAGACTATGTTAATAGTAAAAGTCGCGTACTATATCCTGAATATCGTGCTCCAGGTTCTGACAAATGGGTTCGTCTTTCTTGGGAAGAAGCAATCAAACGCGTTTCTCGTTTACTTAAAGATGACCGTGATGCTAACTTTGTTGAAAAAGATGCAAGTGGCAAAACTGTTAACCGTTGGACAACTACAGGTATTATGACCGCCTCTGCTATGAGTAATGAGGCCGCACTTCTTACCCACAAATGGGTTCGAATGATGGGCATAGTGCCGATGTGTAACCAAGCGAATACTTGACACGGACCAACGGTAGCAAGTCTTGCTCCATCATTTGGTCGCGGTGCCATGACAAACAACTGGGTTGACATTAAAAACGCCAATCTTATTATCGTTCAAGGCGGTAACCCTGCTGAAGCTCACCCTGTTGGCTTCCGTTGGGCGATCGAAGCGAAGAAAAACGGTGCAAAAATCATCGTAGTTGATCCTCGCTTTAACCGTACAGCGTCTGTAGCTGACCTTCATGCGCCAATTCGTTCTGGTACTGATATCGCATTCTTAATGGGTGTGATCCGTTACCTATTGGAAACCAATCAAATCCAACACGAATACGTTAAACACTATACCAATGCTTCATTCTTAATTGATGAAGGCTTCAAATTTGAAGATGGTTTATTCGTAGGTTTTGATGAAGAAAAACATGCTTACGATAAATCAAAATGGAATTACCAATTTGATGAAAATGGTTTTGCCAAACGTGATATGACCTTACAAGATCCACGTTGTGTGATTAATATCTTGAAAGATCACGTCTCTCGCTATACCCCAGAAATGGTTGAGCGTATCACAGGCGTCAAACAAAAAACCTTCTTACAAATCTGTGAAGAGATTGGTAAAACCTCTGCTCCAAACAAAACTATGACGCACTTATATGCGTTAGGTTTAACTGAGCATACAATTGGTACACAAAACATTCGCTCAATGGCAATGATCCAATTACTCTTAGGTAACATGGGTATGCCAGGCGGTGGTATTAATGCATTGCGTGGACACTCAAACGTTCAAGGTACAACTGATATGGGCTTATTGCCGATGTCTTTACCAGGTTATATGCGTCTACCAAATGACAAAGATAGCTCTTACGAACAATACATTAATGCGATTACGCCAAAAGATATCGTACCAAACCAAACAAACTACTATCGTAATACGTCGAAATTCTTCGTCAGTTTGATGAAAACGTTCTATGGTGATAAAGCAACCAAAGAAAATGGTTGGGGCTTCGATTTCTTACCAAAAGCAGATCGTTTATACGATCCGATCACTCATGTTAAGTTAATGAATGATGGCAAATTGAACGGTTGGATTTTACAAGGTTTCAACGTATTAAACTCATTACCGAACAAAAACAAAACTGTTGCAGGTATGAGCAAATTGAAATTCTTAGTGATTATGGATCCACTTCAAACTGAATCTTCTGAATTCTGGAAAAACTTTGGTGAATCAAACGATGTAAATCCAGCTGATATTCAAACTGAAGTATTCCGTTTACCAACTACTTGTTTCGCAGAAGAAGATGGCTCTATTGCCAACTCTGGTCGTTGGGCACAATGGCACTGGAAAGGCTGTGACCAACCAGGTGAAGCACTACCAGATGTTGAAATTCTTTCTATGATTCGTGAAGAGATGCATCATCTCTATCAAGAAGACTTGAAAAAAGGTATTCAACCAAAAGGTTTAGAATCTTTCGAAGCGATGACTTGGAACTATGTACAACCGCATGCACCAAGCTCCGCAGAGTTAGCAAAAGAATTAAATGGTTATGCCCTTGAAGATCTTTTAGATGCAAACGGTAATGTGGTTTATAAGAAAGGTCAATTACTTAACGGATTCGCTCACTTACGTGATGACGGTACAACCTCTGCGGGTAACTGGATATACGTAGGTCAATGGACTGAAAAAGGTAACCAAATGGCAAACCGTGACAATTCTGACCCTTCAGGTTTAGGTTGTACATTAGGTTGGGGCTTCGCATGGCCAGCAAACCGCCGTGTTCTTTATAGCCGTGCTTCACTTGATATTAACGGTAATCCTTGGGATAAACACCGTCAATTAATCAAATGGAACGGTAAAAACTGGAACTGGCATGATGTGGCTGACTATGGTACACAACCACCAGGCTCTGATGCGGGTCCATTCATTATGTCTGCAGAAGGTGTAGGCCGTTTATTTGCAGTAGATAAAATTACAAGTGGTCCAGTGCCTGAGCACTATGAACCAATTGAAAGCCCAATTGATACTAACCCACTGCATCCAAGTGTAGTCTCTGATCCGACAGTTCGTATCTATAAAGAAGACCGCGAATTTATCGGCTCAAATAAAGACTTCCCGTATGTGGCAACGACTTATCGTTTGACCGAGCACTTCCACAGTTGGACTGCTCAATCTGCATTAAATATCATCGCTCAACCACAACAATTTGTGGAAATCGGTGAAAAATTAGCGGCAGAAAAAGGTATCCAAAAAGGTGATATGGTGAAAATTACTTCTCGCCGTGGCTACATTAAAGCCGTCGCAGTCGTAACGAAACGTTTGAAAGATTTAGAAGTCGACGGACGTACCGTACACCATATAGGTCTTCCAATTCACTGGGGGATGAAAGCCTTAAATGGTAAAGGTAACCGTGGTTTCTCCACCAATACCTTATCACCATCTTGGGGTGAATCGGTTACACAAACACCAGAATATAAAACATTCTTGGTAAATATCGAGAAGGCGGAGGCATAATATGGCAGGAAATGGTCAAGGCGTTCAATCGCAAGACATTATCAAGGTCTCCGCTACGTCTGGTTTTACGCCGGCACCTCAAGCGCGAGATCATAAAGTTGAAGTAGCAAAATTAATCGACGTATCTACCTGTATCGGTTGTAAAGCCTGTCAGGTGGGCTGTTCAGAGTGGAATGATATCCGCTCTGACGTCAATGCAAAATGTGTAGGGATCTACGATAACCCAGTAGATCTCAACGCAAAAGCATGGACGGTAATGCGCTTTAACGAAGTAGAAGAAAATGATCGTTTAGAATGGTTAATCCGTAAAGATGGTTGTATGCACTGTTCAGAACCAGGCTGTTTAAAAGCTTGTCCTGCACCTGGTGCAATCATCCAGTATGCGAACGGTATCGTGGATTTCCAATCTGATAAATGTATCGGTTGTGGTTACTGTATCGCAGGTTGTCCGTTCAACATTCCACGTATGAACCCAGACGACAACCGCGTGTACAAATGTACCCTTTGTGTGGATCGTGTTTCTGTAGGCCAAGAACCGGCTTGCGTGAAAACATGTCCAACCGGTGCAATTCGTTTTGGTTCTAAAGAAGAAATGAAACTCTACGCTGAACAACGTGTTGCTGACTTAAAATCACGTGGTTATGAAAACGCGGGCATCTATGACCCTGAAGGCGTGGGCGGTACACACGTAATGTATGTATTACATCATGCTGATAAACCAGAGCTTTATTCCGGTCTTCCTAAAGATCCACAAATTGACCTCACCGTCACTGTGTGGAAAGATATCTTGAAACCGGTAGCCGCTGTAGCAATGGGTGGTTTAGCACTTGCTGAAATTGGTCACTACTTAGCTGTAGGTCCAAACGTGGAAGAAGATGTAGAAGATCATCACGAAAAATTTGAAGAAGAAGATAGAAAAGGGGGCAAAGATGAGTAAGATTGAGATTAGCAATGATACTCGAATCATTCGTCATAGAACGCCTGCTCGTTTTAGCCACTGGCTACTCGTAATCTGCTTCTTTATGACAATGTTCACTGGTGTGGCATTCTTCTTCCCAGATTTTGCGTGGTTAACTGAGATTTTAGGTACTCCGCAACTGGCACGAGCAATTCACCCGTTCACCGGTATCATTATGTTTGTTGCCTTTATTTTCCTTGGTTATCTTTACTGGGATCACAACATTCCAGAGAAAAACGATATCCGCTGGTTAAAAGGCATGCTTGAAGTATTAAAAGGAAATGAACACGCTGTTGCTTATAACGGTAAGTATAACCTTGGTCAAAAAATGTTATTCTGGACATTGAACTTGGCGATGGTTACCTTGCTTGTAACCGGCATCATTATGTGGCGTCAATTTTTCTCGCACTACTTCTCTATTCCGGTATTACGTTTTGCGATTTTACTTCACTCTTTAAGTGCATTCATGTTGTTCACCGGTATCTTGGTACACATGTACATGGCATTCTGGGTAAAAGGCTCCATTCGTGGTATCGTGGAAGGCTGGGTAACCGTTCGCTGGGCGAAAAAACACCATCCAAAATGGTATAACGAAGAAGTACTTCCTAAGCTAGAAGAAGACCTTAAAAACGAAGCTGAAGGTAAAAAAGTAAAAACCAAAGCATTGTTCAAAGGTATCAATGGCTAAAATCAAAAAGTGCGGTTAAAATTGACCGCACTTTTTCTTATAAATACTTAAGAGACAATTATGAGTATCAAAATCTTATCTGCAGACGAAATCAAACAAAAAACGAATTCATACGATATTCCGCCTGTTTTATTTGCTAACCCTAAAAATCTTTATCAACGTCGTGCAAAACGTTTAAGAGAATTAGCGAAAGATCATCCATTGGCTGATTATTTACTCTTTGCTGCAGATGTTGTGGAAAGCCAATTAAGCGTATTTGAAAAAAATCCATTAGAAAAACAGCATTTCGATAATTTAGATGAACTTGAACCGTTAAATACTAAAACATTTAAACGCTCAAGCATTTGGATTGAATATCTCAAAGAAATTTTACATAGCATTAAACCAAAATCGAATGAACAGGTTCTTGCTACGATTGAGAATCTTGAAAAGGCCTCTGATAAAGAGCTTGAAGAAATGGCTAGCCATCTTTTAAGCCAAGAATTTAATTTAGTGAGCACAGATAAAGCTGTCTTTATTTGGGCTGCGCTTTCTCTTTATTGGTTACAACTGGCTCAACAAATTCCTCATAACAGTCGCCAAGAAGGAACTGACAATCTACATTACTGCCCTGTTTGTGGTTCTGCACCCGTGTCAAGTGTTGTCCATATCGGTACTTCACAAGGTTTACGCTATTTGCACTGCAATCTCTGTGAAAGTGAGTGGAATTTAGTGCGCGCACAATGTACAAACTGCGATGAACACAAAAATCTTGAAATGTGGTCATTAAATGAAGAGCTTGCTCTTGTTCGTGCAGAAACCTGTGGCGATTGCCAAAGCTATTTAAAAATCATGTTCCAAGAAAAAGATCCGAATGTTGAAGCGGTAGCCGATGATTTAGCATCAATTTTCTTAGATATTGAAATGGAAGAAAAAGGCTTCGCACGCAGTGGATTAAATCCATTTGTCTTCCCAGCAGAAGAAGTGTAATGTCTTATTTTTCAGATAAACAAAGTGCGGTCAAAATTGGCCGCACTTTTTCATTCTAGAGATAACATGCCATCACGACAGCATTTTCTCGTCCACCATCTGATTTTGGATAATAATTCTTACGAATATCAACCTCATTAAATCCTAGCTTTTCATAAAGGAAACGAGCCGGATTCGACTCTCGTACTTCCAGCCAAAGGGTTTGAATACCTTTCTCTTTAAGCTTATCCATTAAACCTTGCAATAAAAACGAACCGTATCCCTTTCCTTGTTGAGCTGGATCAATCGCAATATTAAATAATGTCGCTTCATCTAATACCATTTGGCAAATAGCAAAACCCAGCACTTGCTCCTTTTCCACTAATTTCAAATTGAGATAACGCTCGCCGATATTATTTTTCAATGTTCCCAATGACCAAGGCACTAAATGTGCAGCTTGTTCAATTTCATATAAGCGATCCATATCGCATTCTTCAATAGGAAATAGAGAAGCCATAATGATTAAATTTGTTGGATTTGTTGCCAAAGCTCACGCTTAGCTTGGCTATCTTGCTGGAATTGTTGCCAATCAACAGAGCGATAAACTCGCTCTGCATTTAGGCAATAAGGCAAAGTGCGGTCGATTTCATCAGCATTTTTAGCCAATAACCAATACCTCACAGAATGTTGTAATGTGATATGTTGAATTTGATCGAAATTCAGGCAAAGGCAATCTTCTTTTTTGAGCTCTAGCGCAAGTCGAATATCTGAAAAAAGCGGTGAACTTGAGAGATTATCATTGGCCACCACAATAAATTTCACTTGTTCTAAAACACTCACACCTACCGCCCCTTGCAATACTTCTGGGCGATAGAGCTGCCAACGGGTTATTCCCATTTCATTTAAAAGAAGATTGCGTCTATCCATAGATTAACGAGCAATAGTATCTAACGGATAATCTCTTAAACCTTTAACAATCGCTTTTTCTTGCGCATCTGTTGGTTTTTCTTGATATGCTTTTAAGCTACGGAAAGAAAGAATGTTTTTCGCTTGATAAACCACGGCGATAAAGCGTTGGAAATCTTTACCATCACAAGCATAGTAAACATCTGAAGCGTTACCAATCGTTTTTAACTCACATACTTTTTTGTTTGCATCAAGATATTTTGTTGTTAATTCAGGAACGTGAGAAACATCTTTTAAATAATAGGTTTCGCTCATAATGAATTTACGATTGCTACGATCTACGCTTGCCGCACCACTTAAGAAACGCGGATCTTCTGATTTATCAAAGGCTTTTGTTTGTTTATAGAATTTCTCGCCATTGAATGTGACTTCTTGATTACCATTTTTGATGCGCTCAAACTGCGCATCTAAGCTTTGCGCTTGTGCAGCAGGTAATTCAACTTTTGAGCTTGTTGTTGGTAAGGTTGAAGTTTTTTGTTTGCTACCTTGAAGTTGTTCGATTAATTGACAGCCAGACAATAAACTTGCCATTGCGACTGCGGTGATGATTTTTTTCATAAATAATTCCTTAATAAATACGTTTAAATCGTTTTCTTTTGTTAGAATAACACGTAATTTTAACCAATAAACCACAGGATTTAAAGCGTGATTTCTCTCGAAAGCGAAGTTTTACAACGCCATCTTCCCCTTTTTAGCGGTAAATCAATTCTTCTTGCCGGCGGCATTAATGATGATTTTCCTCAAATATTGCAAAAACATTGCCAATCTGTGCAGGTTTGGAGTTGGTATTTTGATTATGCCAAAACACAAAGTGCAGTCAATTTTGAGGTTGAATTTCAGCCGCAAGCCGATTTGATTATTTATTATTGGACGAAGAATAAACAAGAAGTGAATTTTCAGCTGATGCAACTACTCGCCAAAAGTAAAATTGGTCAAGAAGTGTTGATTATCGGTGAAAATCGTTGTGGCGTCCGTTCTGCTGAAAAACTGCTTGAACCTTATGGTGAAATTGGCAAAATCGACTCAGCGCGTCGTTGCGGTTTATACCATTTTTCCTTACAAAAACAACCGCACTTTGCTCTTCAATCTTATTGGAAATGCTACCAAAATAATGTATTAGGCGATCTCCGTATTTTCAGCTTACCGGGTGTATTCAGTGCCAATGAACTTGATAATGGAACATCACTTCTACTTTCTACCTTAACATCGCCAATTCAAGGCAAAGTATTAGATGTTGGTTGCGGGGCGGGTGTCATTGGTTCCATGATCAAAAAACATCACCCTAAAGCGGATATCACAATGACTGATATTCATGCAATGGCAATTCAATCTGCTCGTCAAACGCTTGCTGAAAATCAGCTTGAAGGTCAGGTTGTCGCAAGTGATGTGTTTTCCCACATTGAGGGAAAATTTGATCTGATTATTTCAAACCCGCCTTTCCACGATGGAGTCGACACGGCTTATCGTGCAGTGAAAGAACTTATTCAACAAGCAAAATGGCATTTAACGGCAGGCGGAGAACTGCGTATCGTTGCTAATGCATTTCTCCCCTATCCCGATTTATTAGCGCAACATTTCGGGAAATTTGACGTCCTTGCTCAAACCACCAAATTTAAAGTGTATTCCGTGAGAAATTAAGGAGAAAACAATGTTTGTAACCAGTTCAGCTATTCAAAATGGTGCCTTTGAAGACAAATATGGTAAACGCGGCACACAATTTAGCCCAAATGGTATGCCGACCTACTCTATTCCGTTTGAAATTCACGATGCCCCTCTAGGCACTAAATCCTTTGCAGTTGTCTTAGAAGATAAAGACGCAATTACGGCGAGTGGCTTTGTGTGGATTCATTGGCTCATTGCAAATCTTGAACGTACGGTTATTCAAGAAAATGAAAGCCAAACTGCAACAGATTACGTACAAGGTGCAAATACTTGGGCAAGTAAATTAGGTCAATTTAATATCGAAGAAGCCTCATTCTATGGTGGTATGGCCCCACCAAACTGCTTACATCGTTACGAGCTTATTGTGTATGCACTTGATACCAAACTCAACCTCAAACCGGGATTCCGTTTTAATGATCTGCATTTTGCGATTCAAGGGCATATTTTGGATCAAGCTGTGATAATGGGCACCTATGATGTTTAATCATTTATAGCTCATTCTAAAAATACCATAAAAAATGACCGCACTTTATCGAAGTGCGGTCATTTACTTTGAGGGTTTATAATGTGATTTTATTTGATGAATCTTTCACTAATTTCGCGTGCGCTTTTTTCTGTTCTTTCATCTTATTGCTCGTTTCACGGCGTAAAGTAGAAAGTTCTGCATTGCGAATGTTGTACTCATCCACACGGCCTTCATAATCATCACGCATATTTTCGATAATCGCACGAACATCTTCAATGCTCATATCATCACGAATATATTGATTTAAGTTATCTAACAATAAGACACGTTTTTGGTTATCACGAATTTTGCGGTTGTTGTCTTCAATGTCGCGTTTAAGTTTATTTTTTAAACGATACAAACGCACATACTCTAATACTTCTTGGAAGGACTTATTTACATTTCCCATGATCGACTCTCTCAAAGTTAAAAATAAACTTCGGGTAATGTAGCTTTTTTTTTCGTCCCCGTCAAAAGCTTAAATTTAAATTGATGGATTAGATCAAAAAACTGTTTGATTTAGTTGATTATCCTATTCGGTAGTGGTAAAAATGAAGAATCTATTCAAAATAAAATAAGGAAACACAATGTCAAAAGTCTTTAATTTTAGTGCTGGTCCGGCCATGATTTTCCCTGAGGTACTACACAAAGCACAAGCTGAGCTAACTAACTGGCTTGGTCAAGGTGTGTCTGTGATGGAAGTCAGCCACCGTGGCAAATATTTTATGGAATTGATTACCCAAGCAGAAAAAGATCTGCGTGAAGTGTATAACATTCCAGATAATTATCGCGTGTTATTCCTACAAGGTGGCGCACGTGGTCAATTTGCAGCATTACCGATGAACTTAATTGGAGAGAAAGGCAAAGCACTTTACTTAAATAGCGGTCACTGGTCTGCAACCGCTGCGAAAGAAGCGCGTAACTTTGCTGAAATTGATGAAATTACCATTGTCGAAAATGGTGAGCATACACGCATTACCAACCTTGATTTCAGTGATATTGCGGAACAATACGATTACATTCACTATTGCCCAAATGAAACCATCAGCGGTGTGGAAATTTTTGATGTACCGAATGTGGGTAATGCGGTACTTGTAGCCGATATGTCATCTAATGTGCTCTCTCGCGAAATTGATATTAGCAAATTCGGTGTCATTTACGCGGGTGCGCAAAAAAACCTTGGCCCAGCAGGGATTACACTTGTGATTATTCGCGATGATTTAATTGGTCATGCTCGCCAAGCGACACCATCAATTTGGAATTACGCCACACAGCGTGATGCTGATTCTATGATCAATACCCCACCAACCTTTGCGTGGTATCTCTGTTCATTGGTTTTCAAACACATTCAAGCAATTGGCGGCTTAAAAGAAATTGCAAAACGTAACGCAGTGAAAGCACAAACTCTTTACGATTATATTGATAGCAGCAAACTCTATCGTAACGTCGTGGCTAAAGAAAACCGTTCAACCATGAATGTCACATTTGTGACAGGCAATCCTGAACTTGATGCTAAATTTGTTGCAGAATCGACAGCTGCTGGTCTTCAAGCCTTAAAAGGTCACAAAGTGTTAGGTGGTATGCGTGCATCTATCTACAATGCAATGCCATTAGAAGGTGTACAAGCGCTCATTGAATTCATGAAAAAATTTGAAGCTGAAAACAGCTAATTATCTGATTAACTAAACTCAACGTGCGGGCTGAAAGGCCCGCTCGTCTTTATAAGGAAAGCATATGCAATACATCAACGTTGCCAATCAAGGCGTAAAATCTCTTTCACCTTACCAAGCCGGAAAACCTATCGAAGAACTCGAACGTGAATTAGGCATTACCGATATCGTTAAACTGGCCTCAAATGAAAACCCTTTCGGCTTTCCTGAAAGTGCGAAAAAAGCTATTCAAGCTCAACTGGATCATTTAACTCGCTATCCTGATGCTAACGGTTTTGAACTTAAAGCAGCTATTGCAAAAAAATTTGGTGTGCAACCAAACCAAATCACCCTTGGCAATGGTTCTAACGATTTATTAGAGCTCTTTGCTCATACCTTTGCGGGTAAGCATGATGAAGTGATTTATTCACAATATGCTTTTATTGTTTACCCTTTAGTGACCAAAGCCATTAACGCCGTCGCTAAAGAAATTCCCGCTAAAGATTGGGGACATGATTTAAACGGATTTTTGACCGCACTTTCAGATAAAACTAAACTGATTTTTATTGCCAATCCAAACAACCCAACGGGGAATTTCTTAACGGAAGCAGAATTGGATGCTTTCTTGGCAAAAGTACCTGAAAATGTGATTGTGGTATTAGATGAAGCGTATACCGAATTTACCCATCCAAACGAACGGGTTAATTCTTTTGCGTTACTAGATAAATACCCTAACCTTATTGTTTCACGCTCCCTATCAAAAGCTTATGGATTGGCGGGTTTACGCATTGGCTACGCGGTCTCTAATCCTGAAATTGCAGATTTATTAAACCGTGTTCGTCAGCCATTTAACTGTAATAGTCTTGCTTTAACTAGCGCGATTGCAGTGATGAATGATGATGCTTTTGTTGAAAAAGTGGCGGAGAACAACCGCCAAGAAATGAAACGTTATGAGGCCTTCTGTCAACAATATGGCTTAGACTTTATTCCGTCTAAAGGTAATTTTATTACCATTGATTTTAAACAGCCTGCAGCATCAATTTATGATGCATTATTACGTGAAGGCGTCATTGTCCGCCCAATTGCAGGCTATGGCATGCCAAATCACTTACGTATCAGTATTGGCTTACCACAAGAAAATGACAAATTTTTTACTGCACTCGTTAAAGTGCTGAATTTAGGAAAATAAAAATAAGGCGCTTTCGTTTAACTAGAAAGCGCCTTTTTATTTATTCAGGGAAAATCTCATTCAATATCAATGCAATCCCATCATCATTATGCGAAGCAGTGACTCGATTAGCGGCCTGTTTAATCTCATCCAGTGCATTGCCCATTGCAACGCCTAATCCCACGCTTTCTAACATATCTAAATCATTAAAGTTATCGCCGAAAGCAACACATTCTTCCATCTTCACATGAAAATAATCTTCAAGAAAACGTACCGCGTTACCTTTTGTCGCGGATTTATGCATCACTTCAAGGAAATTCGCATGAGAACGGCAAATACTTAAATGCGGGAATTTCTCTTTCAAGACTTGCTCAATACTAATCACTTCATCCGTTTCACCAATGATTTGAATTTTATGTGGAGAATAGACCGCACTTTCATCATAAGGATCAATCTGAATGCCTGTCACGCTACGTTCATAAATCACCCATTTATTATCCAAATCGCGAGCGACGCAATCATCATAGGTATAATAATTGACACCTAGTGCAGGATGGTCTGCTAATACTTGATTAATGGCTTGAATATCAGCGGGATCAATTTGTACCGAATAAATAGGCGTGGCGTTTTTATCTAAAATCAAGGCACCACTAAATGCCACAATGATGTTGTAGTTTTCAATGAGTTTCGCATAAGGCCAAATACCCAGCGGCGAACGAGCAGAGATTGGTGTAAATGGAATACCTTGTTTTGTAATGCGTTGAATGGCATCTAAGGTTTTAGGCGAAATTCGATGATCGGAAGTTAATAAGGTACCATCAAAATCGCTGAATACGGCTTTATACATAATTGCTCCAAATCGTTATTATTTTTCGGAAAGATAAGGGTCAGCAAAGCCCAAACTCTGCATAATTTCAGTTTCTAAACTTTCCATTTCTTCGGCTTCATCATCTTCAATATGATCGTAACCCAGCAAATGTAGGCTACCATGCACAATCATATGCGCCCAATGTGCCATTAAAGGCTTTTCTTGCTCGATAGCTTCGCGTTCTACTACCTGGCGACAAATCACCAAATCACCCAACAGCGGTAATTCCACTTCATCAGGACATTCAAAAGGGAAAGACAATACATTGGTTGGACGATCTTTTCCACGATAAGTCAAATTCAAGTCATGACTTTCTGCTTCATCCACAATGCGTACCGTCATTTCCACATTATCACTTTCTGGTTGCACTGCGGCAGTTGCCCATTGCAGAATTTGCGTTTCTGATGGCAAGCCTTCTGTATTTTCACAGGCCAGTTGCAAATCGATAATCATATTGCCCATACTATTCTCCTAAATTCGTTTCATTTTCTGACCGCACTTTTTGTTCACGTTCAGCTCGACGCTGCGCTGCGATTTCTTGACGGCGAATTTCATCTTGGGCTTCCCATTCTTCGTAAGCTTTTACCACTTTTGCCACCACAGGATGTCGTACAATATCTTTACTCTCAAAGTAGTTAAAGCTCAATTCCGACACTTTGCTTAATACTTCCATAGCGTGGCGTAAACCCGATTTTGTGCTTCGCGGTAAATCGATTTGAGTCACATCCCCTGTAATCACGGCTTTGGAATTAAAACCAATACGAGTCAAAAACATTTTCATTTGTTCAACTGTTGTATTTTGGCTTTCATCTAGAATAATAAAGCTGTCATTGAGTGTGCGACCACGCATATAAGCCAATGGTGCGATTTCAATCACATTACGCTCCATTAATTTTTGTACACGTTCAAAGCCAAGCATTTCAAATAACGCATCATAAAGTGGTCGTAAATAAGGTTCAATTTTTTGGCCTAAATCACCCGGCAGGAAACCTAATTTTTCGCCCGCTTCCACCGCAGGACGAGTCAGTAAAATACGACGAATTTCTTGGCGTTCTAATGCTTCAACTGCCGCTGCTACGGCTAAAAAGGTTTTCCCCGTTCCAGCAGGTCCAATCCCAAAACTAATATCGTGCGTAAGAATATTGTGTAAATACTGAATTTGATTTTCACCACGCGGTTTAATCAAACCTCGCTTGGTTTTAATTGTGGTGCTATAAACGTGATTTTCACTACGTGACTCACTTCCCGCTTGCGATAACATTCTGCTCTCTTGCAAGGCAATATGCACATCTTCTAAATCAAGCTCTTTCACTTTCCCTTTAATTGGTGCAGTCTCCACATATAATGTTTGGATTAATTTAGCCGCACGATCAATTAATTGCTCATGGTAAGATTTAGGATTTTCATCATTTGATTTCACGGTAAAAGTGAAATTATTGCGGGAAATATTGAGGTTAAATTCTTTTTCAATCAGTTTGATATTTTCATCAAATGCACCACAAAGGGATTGCAGACGATCATTTTCTTGAGGTTCTAAGGTAAAAGTTGTCATTAAATTTCATTTTAGAATTGTGAATACTGTCTCCATTTTAGCCTAATTACGATGAATGTAAAACGGGCTTCACCAACTGATGAAGCCCGATAACCAAATTAAGGCAATTCAGGGAAAAGCATCTTAATCACATTCATTGTCAATCGTCGAGATTGTCCACTAAATGGGAAAATATGCATCATCATCATAGGATTAAAATTTGCCTCAATCACACCCCACGAACGCAAACTCGGTTCTGCCGGCTGTTTCAAATCAGGAATAATTAAATCTACGCCACAAACTGCCGCCCCCATTGCCTTGCTAATCCCTACCGCAATTTCTTTGTAACTGGCATGCATTTCATCCGTCATATCAATAGAATCACCACCTGTACTAATATTAGAATTTGCACGTAATTGAACAAGTTGATCTTTTGCAGGAATAGAATCCACGGTTAATCCTTGCTCCTTAAGCTGCAACTGCTCAATATCCCCCAATGCTATTTTTTTCAATGGCGTACGACTGCCATCGCCCCGTAAAGGATGATCATTTTTAGCGGCAACTAATTCAGCAACAGTATGTACACCATCTCCAATTACATTTGCTGGAACACGTAATAAGACGGCTAACGTTTGATCCCCCAGTACAAAAAAGCGATATTCAGTGCCAAGTAGATAATCTTCAACCATGATCTCTTTATCTTCACGGAAAGCAATCTCTACTGCTTTTGCAAAATCATCTCTATCCGTTACACCTTGTTGGAAAATACTGATCCCTAAACCAAAATTCGTTGATTTTGGCTTAATCACGACAGCTCGATTCTCAAAAAGTGGGAAATTTTCGACCGCACTTTTCACATCGGTAAACTCGATGCTTTGCGGTACATTAAATCCTGCTTTCGCTAACACTTTCTTCGTCACCACTTTATTTTCCATAATGAGTGGAGAAATATAGCTATCGTGAGAAGTCATATTACCGTTTTTCACATATTCCAAATGATCGCCAAATTGAAGACTGATAAATTGATCGCGTTCATCTAAAATCTCAATCTTTAGCCCTTTTTGGATTGCATCAAACAATAACGCTTGTGTGGACAGTTCCATATTATCAAACACAGTTAATGCATAAAAACGTTCAAAGGCTTTTGCTTTATTAGATTGCGCAATATCGGCCCCTAATTGTTGGTAACTGCCGACCTGTTCAATTGCCGCAACCACTTTGGCACAAAGCGTTTGGCTTGGATCCGCAAATTGTCCTAATTTGTCTTTAACAATCGTTTTAATCTCATCACTCACATTAAGTTGCTCAAGCATTTTGAGTATTTCAAGGAGGACTAATTCGCCTTCTACCGCATAAACGCTTTGCTCTCTTGGGTCTTCCCATGCCACTTCAGCAAGACGTGCTTTGCCTAATTTTATACCTTCTTGATCAGCGGTATCATCAAGCCATGCCATTAACAAAATAAAATAATGAATGAATTTCGCGTCAGCGAGTTCCATTCCATAAGGTGCAAACGGATTGAGATCAAACAAACGAAATTCTAAATATTGAATTCCTTTTTGAAGTAAATCGCGCGCTTTTTTAGCGCCACGCAAACGTACGCTTGAGTAAAACTCTTTTTCCGCAATCAAATCACCCGATTTCACCCAGTGTTCTAACGTCTCAACATACTCTTGCAAACTGTCATAAGAGACGTGGATCTTCGGATCATTCACATAACCATATTTCCCTGAACGTAAACTCCGCACATATTGATGCGGTTTAAGGGGGGAATTGCCTCTGAAATATTTATCCTCTACCGTCGGTGTCGCAGAAAACAGATAAAGCAGAATCCATTGATAGCGTAAGAAGTTTTTGGCTATTTTTAGGTAAAAATTATTTTGAAAATCAACCGCACTTTGTGTTTCATTTTGTGCATGAAATAAGGCATCAATAAACTTAGGGTCAATTTGAAAATTGTAATGAATACCACTGACCATTTGCTTATATTTACCGTAAGACTGGACTAAATGCTCCCGATAAGCCACATCTTCCTGATTATCTAATTGTGCAACCTTAATGTGTTCTTCTGGCGGTAATCCTGCTGGCATACTGAAAGGAAAAATAAATTCATCCTCCGGTAAAGTTCGCAAAGTCACTTCATGAATGGCTGAAAGCCAACGTAGTGTATCCTCTAACTTTTTCATAGGGGGAGTCACCAATTCCAACTGACTTTCTGCAAAATCAGTTTGTATGTAGGGGTGAAAACAACGATTACCAAAGGCTTTGGGGTGCAATGATGTCACTATTGAACCATCCGCACGCACCCGTTGACTTTCCTTTTCAATCCCAAATGACCCTTGCTGGAATAAGAGCTCTAAATGATGTTGTTTAATGATTTGCTGAATATTCATATCCGTCCTTATTAGAAATTTCTACTAGACATTATGGAGAAAAATCAACATGGGACGAAGTAAAAAAAAAAAAAAATAGAATGGGATATGAAATTTTGATATAAGAGAAAAATATCTGAGAATTATTTGCATTATCTCTTTTGAATATATTAGAATGAGACAAATTTTATTTTCAGAAAATGGGCGATTTGCCCGATAACATAAAGGAGTTTTCATGAAAATTAAGCACTTCCAAATTGCCGCACTAACTGGCTTAATGGCGTTTGCAGGATTCGCTTCTGCAGATATTACCGTTTACAACGGTCAACACAAAGAAGGTTCTCAAGCTGTTGCTGATGCATTTACAAAGGCAACAGGTATTAAAGTGACCTTAAACAGTGCGAAAAGCGATCAACTTGCAGGTCAATTAAAAGAAGAGGGCGATAAAACCCCTGCTGACGTATTCTTTTCTGAACAAACGGCACCTTTCGCTGCTCTGTCTGATGCGGGCTTATTAGAACCGCTTTCTGCAGATACTATTAAACAAACTGCACACAAGGGCGTTCCTGTTGCACCGAAAAAAGACTGGGTCGCATTAAGCGGTCGTTCTCGTGTTGTGGTTTACGATCACACTAAATTATCTGAAAAAGACATGGAAAAATCCGTGTTAGATTATGCAACACCAAAATGGAAAGATAAAATTGGTTACGTTCCAACTTCAGGCGCATTCTTAGAGCAAGTTGTTGCGATTACCAAATTAAAAGGTAAAGATGCCGCTCTTAAATGGTTAAAAGGCTTAAAAGAAAACGGCAAACTTTATGCGAAAAACAGTGTTGCCCTTCAAGCGGTTGAAAATGGTGAAATACCAGCAGCGTTAATTAACAACTATTACTGGTATACTCTGGCAAAAGAAAAAGGTGCTGAAAACCTCAAAACACGTCTTTATTTTATTCGTCATCAAGATCCTGGTGCATTAGTGACTTACTCTGGTGCAGCTGTATTAAAAGGTTCTAAAAATAAAGAAGAAGCGAAAAAATTCGTTGATTTCTTAGCAAGCAAAGAAGGACAACAAGCATTTGTTTCAGTACGTGCAGAATACCCACTTCGTACCGACGTAGTTTCTCCATTTAACATGGAACCTTATGCAAAATTAGAAGCGCCAGTTGTTTCAGCAACCACTTCTGAAGACAAAGACAACGCAAACAAACTTATTGAAGAAGCTGGTTTGAAATAAGTTTAATTTGCTATGCAATATAGGGCGTGTAATACACGCCCTTCTGTTATTTACTCAACTTACTCTATACTGATATTTTAAAGGATTTTTCTGTGTCTAATCGCCCACCTCGCTGGCTTATAGCCTTAATCGTGCTGATTAGTTTGCCATTATTATTACCTTTTTTATATGTTATTGAGCGTGCTGCAGATGTCGGATTGGCTCGTAGCATTGAATTACTTTGGCGCCCAAGAATGTGGGAATTGCTCAGTAATACCCTACTTTTAATGGTATTTGTCACGCTTTTCGCCATTATTCTCGGCACACTATGTGCATTTTTATTAGAACGTTATCGCTTTTGGGGAAAAGGCTTTTTCCAAGTTGCGATGACGCTCCCTCTTTGTATTCCGGCTTTTGTCAGTTGTTTTACGTGGATCAGTCTTACCTTCAGAGTGGAAGGCTTCTGGGGAACCATCGGCATTATGACGCTGAGTTCTTTCCCGCTTGCTTATCTCCCTGTCGCGGCGACCTTAAAAAGACTCGACCGCTCTTTAGAAGAAGTGAGCCTTTCATTAGCTAAAAGCCATGCTTACACATTTTGGCATGCGATTTTTCCACAACTCAAACCCGCCATCGGTAGCAGCGTATTATTAATTGCGCTTCATATGTTGGTAGACTTTGGCGCCGTGTCTATTTTAAATTACCAAACCTTCACTACGGCAATTTTCCAAGAATATGAAATGGCCTTTAATAACAACACCGCCGCCTTACTTTCTGGTGTGTTAATGGTGATCTGTATCTTTGTTGTGATGGGGGAAATTCGTTTTAGAGGCACACAAACACTCTATCAAAGCGGCAAAGGCGTAATACGTCCGTATCCATTGAAAACCCTCTCAGCAGGAAAACAAATTTTAGTCGTAAGCTTTTTCACGACCATTTTTGTGCTCAGTATTGGTGTGCCGATTACTATGCTGATTTATTGGCTAACCGTGGGAAGTTCCATTGAAGGTGCGGTCGATTTTGGGGAATTTTTTACCGCCTTCACAAATTCACTGACTATATCAACACTGGGTGCAACACTTACCGTTATTTGTGCACTACCATTGGTATGGGCTGCGGTACGCTATCGCAGTAAATTGACGATTTGGCTTGATCGAATCCCTTATCTACTTCACGCTGTGCCAGGGCTTGTTATCGCATTATCATTGGTCTTCTTTACCATCAACTATGCCTATTCCCTTTATCAAACCTTTGCCATGGTTATCGTTGCCTACTTTATGCTTTATCTTCCAATGGCGCAAACGACCTTGCGTAGCTCGCTTGAACAAATGTCTAGTAACATTGAAAAGGTAGGGCAAAGCTTAGGCCGTAGCAACTTTTATATTTTCCGTACCTTAGTCATTCCAGCTATGTTACCGGGGATTGCGGCTGCCTTTGCTTTAGTATTTTTAAACTTAATGAAAGAGCTCACCGCAACCTTATTACTGACCCCTAATGACATTAAAACGCTTTCAACTGCGGTGTGGGAATACACCTCTGATGCACAATATGCGGCTGCAACGCCTTATGCCATTATGTTAGTGCTATTTTCAGGGATTCCTGTATTTTTACTGAAACGATACGGTTTTAAATAACGAGAAGATAAAAATGACAACATTACTCGACATTAAAAATTTGAATAAATCCTTTAACGGACACCAGGTTCTGCACAATATCTCTCTGCAATTAGAGAAAGGTGAAATTCTATTTCTTCTTGGCGCATCTGGTTGTGGAAAAACCACCTTATTGCGTAGTATTGCTGGTTTTGAACAACCAACAAGCGGTGAGATTTGGTTAAAGAATCAACCTATTTTTAAAGAAAATCTCAATGTGCCGACCCAGCAACGCAAATTAGGCTATGTGGTACAAGAAGGCGTGCTATTTCCTCATTTAAATGTTTACCGCAATATTGCTTATGGCTTAGGCGATGGCAAAGGGAAAACTGAAGAGGAAAAACAACGCATCGAAGAAGTGATGAAACTCACGGGTATTAGCAGCTTAGCGGACCGTTTCCCTCATCAGCTTTCTGGTGGTCAACAGCAACGTGTTGCACTTGCTCGAGCACTTGCACCAAGCCCTGAGTTAATCCTGTTTGATGAGCCATTTAGTGCGTTAGATGAACATCTAAGAAATCAAATTCGTTACGATATGTTACAAGTATTAAGAGAAAGTGGTTCCTCTGCCGTATTTGTAACCCATGATCGCGATGAAGCACTATGTCATGCTGACAAAATCGCAGTGATTCAAGAAGGGAAAATTCTCCAAATTGCGACACCTAAAACGCTCTATTGGTCACCTCAGTATTTGTCTATTGCTAAATTTATTGGGGACAGCATTATTCTTCCTGCAACATTAAAAAACGATAGCATCGCGACCTGTCAATTAGGTGAAATTGCCATCGAAAATAAAGGAAATGGCCATACGCAAGGGAAAGTGTTATTCCGCCCTGAGCAATTCTCTCTTGCGAAAAAAATCCAAGACCCGACCGCTTCTTTTAAAGGTGAGATTAAGCGAATTGAATCAAGAGGACGAGCTATCAATATTTGTATTGATGTTTGCGGTTATGAATTGAATATCAATGAAGATCTCATCAACGAATACCATACTGACGAACAAGTCACCATGTATTTGTATGGGAAAGGGGTATTCTATAATGACTAAAAAAAGGCGGAACACATTGTTCCGCCTTTTTATATGATTTAATGACCAAGTGATTTTCGCATTTTGATGTTGAGCATTTCAACTACTGTTGAGAAGCCCATTGCAAAGTAAATGTAGCCTTTTGGAATATGAATATCCAAACTTTCAGCAATTAAACTTACTCCAACTAAAATTAAGAATGCTAAGGCTAAAATCTTCAATGTCGGATGGGTATCAACAAAATTACCAATTGGTTTCGCTGCAAACATCATCACACCTACTGCAATCATAATTGCCAAAATCATCACTGGAAGGTGGTTTGCCATCCCTACCGCGGTAATTACTGAGTCTAAAGAAAATACGATATCTAAAATCGCAATTTGGATTAATACACCCAAATAACTGACTTTCTTCTTGTTATTCTCTTCTTCATGATGTGCTTCAGGATGCATCGCCTCTTTAATTTCACCTGTACTTTTCACAATTAGGAATAAGCCCCCAAGGAATAAAATCAAATCGCGACCCGAAATTTCCTGACCAACCAAAGTGAATAGTGGCTCCGTTAATTTCATCATCCAAGAAAGGGAAACAAGAAGTAAAATACGGGTAATCATCGCTAATCCAAGGCCGATAATACGACCAGATTGACGTTGATTCGCAGGTAAACGTCCCACTAAAATACTAATAAAAATAATGTTATCGATACCCAAGACGATTTCAAGTGCGGTCAATGTGAGCAATGAAATCCATGCTTCAGGATCAACAAGCCATTCAAACATAATATGTTCCTATATAAAATCCGAAAGGTTGAAATAATAGACAGTTCGTGTAGAAAATCAAGATTTTTCCTAACTTTTTAAGGTCTCGAAAATCTTTTCGGCTAAGGCTTTAGAAATACCGGGTACAGAGGCGATTTCATCCAATGTGGCATTTTTGACACCTTGCAATCCACCTAAATATTTCAACAAGGCTTGACGTCGTTTAGCGCCTACCCCTTCAATAGTTTCCAATCCACTTTGGGTAAAGGCTTTTTGGCGTTTTTGACGATGACCGTTAATCGCATGATTATGGCTTTCATCTCGAATATGTTGGATTAAATGTAGTGCAAGGCTATCATCCGGCAAATGAATCTCACGATCTTGTTTGCTGATAATCAACACTTCTTGTCCCGCTCGACGATCTACACCTTTTGCCACACCAATTAAGTGCGGTCGATTTTTATCCCATTTTACGTTGAGGTGATGAAAAACCTCTAAGGCACGATTAAGCTGCCCTTTACCACCATCAATAAAAATAATATCGGGAATTTTATCTTCATCAAGATCGCGGTCGTAACGTTTCTTTAAAGCTTGCTCCATCGCTGCATAATCATCACCACCCGTAATACCTTCAATATTAAAACGGCGATAATCTGATTTCAGTGGGCCTTCTTGATTAAATACCACGCAAGATGCCACGGTTTGATTCCCCATCGTATGACTAATATCAAAACATTCCATACGTTTAATTTCAGGCATATCGAGCAATTCACAAAGCGCTTGATAACGTTCGTACATTCGGGAAGATTGTTTAAGTTGAGTCGCTAAAGCCGCTTTGGCATTAATTTGTGCAAGTTGTAGATATTTACCTTTATCGCCTTTAGCAGATTCTTGTATTACCACTTTTCGACCAGCTTGTTCAGTTAATAAAGCTTCAAGCTCGGCTTTTTCATCTAGTTTATGATCCACAATAATACTATTAGGGATACTTCTTCCCTGATGACCTTGCAAATAAAACTGCCCAACAAACGTCGCCGTTAATTCGGACAAATCAGTATTAGCAGGTACTTTCGGAAAATAACTGCGATTGCCCAATACTTTACCTTGACGAATAAACATCACTTGAACACAAGCTAAACCGTGCTGATACGCAATGGACATAATATCCATATCGTCCAAACGCTCATTGGAAACAAATTGTTTTTCGATAACCGCACGAACCGCTTGAATTTGGTCACGATAACGTGCCGCACCTTCAAAATCTAAATCACGGCTCGCCTGCTCCATTTTGCCGATGAGATAATCTAATACTTGCTGATCTTTTCCTTGTAAAAATAGTCGTGCTAATTCGACTTGCTGATTATATTCTTCATCAGTCACATAGCCTGGCACACAAGGTGCTGAGCAACGCCCGATTTGATATTGCAAACAAGGGCGGGAACGATTGTTATAAACCGAATTTTCACATTGACGAACAGGGAATAGTTTTTGCATTAAGGATAAGGTTTCACGCACAGCCCCCGCATGAGGATAAGGCCCGAAATACTCACCTGCAATTTTTTTCGTTCCGCGATAAGAAGTAATACGAGGATGACGTTCTTTCGTCAGTAAAATAAAAGGATAGGATTTATCATCTCGCAATAATACATTATAACGAGGTTGATAAAGCTTAATGAAATTATGCTCAAGCAATAACGCTTCGGTTTCAGAAGAGGTAATCGTCGTATCAATATGATGAATTGACGACACCAAGGCTTCTGTTTTTTTGCTGCTTAAGTTTTTGCGAAAATAGCTGGAAAGTCGCTTTTTAAGATCTTTCGCTTTGCCTACATAAATAACCTGATCTTTATCGTCATACATACGATAAACACCAGGCTCATGAGAAACGTCAGAGAGAAACTTTTTAGAATCAAACATCAGTAAAAACTATGCCAAAATTAACCGCACTTTTTCTAAATCTTCTGCTGTATCCACACCAACAGCTGGAACTTCTTTCGCCAATTCCACATGAATACGCTCACCGTACCACAATACACGGAGTTGCTCTAATTTCTCTAAGTTTTCTAACTGCGTTGGTGCCCATTGCACATATTGTTTAATAAAGCCTGCACGATAAGCATAAATACCAATATGACGGAGATATGCATCAGCCAGTTGCGCCTTTGAAGTATCCGCTAATTGCATAAATTGATCACGATCGTAAGGAATCACTGAACGGGAAAAATATAAAACGTAGCCATCTTTATCCGTAACAACTTTCACAGCATTTGGGTTAAATAACTCTTCCGCTTCGTGAATTTTTACCGCAAGTGTCGCCATATTCACGTTAAACTTCGCTAAATTCTCTGCCACTTGACTCACAATAACAGGTGGAATTAGCGGCTCATCCCCTTGGATGTTTACAATAATTTCATCATCAGCAATACTAAGCTTACTGACCACTTCCGCTAAACGCTCAGTACCAGAATTATGTGCTTCTGATGTCATACAAACTTCTGCTCCAAAAGCTTTTGCTGCCTTTTCAACTTGTTCGTTATCTGTGGCAATAATGACTCGGCTCGCGCCTGATTGTTGAGCTTTCTCAAAAACATGTTGAATCATGGGTTTACCGGCAATATCAGCTAAAGGTTTACCTGGTAAGCGGCTCGATGCAAAACGAGCAGGGATAATAACTGTAAATGACATAATCATTCCTTATTCTTTCAATCTTTCGGCTTTTTCTGCCAACAAAACCGGCACGCCATTTTCAATAGGATACGCCACTTGCTCAAAAGGGCAAATGAGCCGTTGATTTTCTTGATCGTATTTCAATCTTGCCAAACATCGCGGGCAAGCAATCACTTCTAATAATCGAGGATTAAGTTTCTCACACATATTTCACTCGAATAGGGTTAAATCAAATGACGGATTTTTTCCCACAATTGTGGAAGTTTTTGGCCTTGGTTTTCAGCCTCAACAATCTCCGCATCAACTGGAACATACCACCAATTCTCTTTAGCAAAAGCTTGGCATTTTACGGCATCCTTTTCGGTCATAAAGAGCGGTTGGTTTTCAGCGAGTTTTTCTAATAATTGCGGCTCGAAATGTTGATGATCTTGAAAAGCTTTCGTATTTTCTAAACGAATATTTAAATTTTCCAACATTGTAAAAAAACGTTGTGGGTTACCAATTCCCGCGATAGCTGAACCTTGGGAAAATTCACTTAACAAGCGTTTTTCAGCTGTCACTAAATTAATCGCATAATGAGGAACGAGCGTCATAACCGCATCTGAATAAGCATTTTTTCCTCCATTGGTAATCACAAAGTCCACATTTTTTAAACGACTTGGCAATTCACGCAAAGGTCCTGCAGGCAAAACAAAGCCGTTCCCTAAAGCTCGCTCTGCATCCATCACCACAATTTCAATGTCACGTTGCAACTTATAATGTTGTAATCCATCATCCGAAATAATCAGATCGCAATCCTGTGTGTTCAAAAGTAATTCAATCGCTTGTTGACGATTCGGTGAAATCACCACGGGTACACCTGTTCTTTTGGCAATTAAAACAGGTTCATCGCCCCCTTGAACGGGGTCTGTTTCCGGTGTGACAAGTAAAGGATAGGTTTTAGATTGGCTACCATAGCCACGAGAAATCACGCCTACACGTAATCCTTGTTTTTGTAACTCTTCAACTAGCCACACAACGACAGGCGTTTTACCATTTCCACCAACAGAAAGATTGCCGACAATAATGACCGGTTTTGGGGATTTATAAGAGGATAAGATATTCAGGGAAAATAATGCTCGGCGAATTTGGCTAATCAACCAAAATAGCAGTGAAAAAGGAAGAAGCAACCACGCTAGCTTTGAATTAGAGTACCAAAAAGGCATTTCATTTATCCTATATTGATTTTGGGCGAACACATTGGTTCGCCCTTATTATTTTATCCGCTAAACTGCATACTGTGTAATTGTTTATACGCACCATCAAGCGCTAATAAATCTTGATGTGTACCACGTTCTTTAATTTCACCGTGTTCAATGACTAAGATTTCATCGGCATTTTCAATGGTTGATAAACGATGCGCAATCACCAATACCGTACGATCTTTTTTCAGTTCTTCTAATGCAGACTGAATCGCACGTTCAGATTCGGTATCGAGTGCAGAAGTAGCTTCATCTAAAATTAAGACAGGTGAATTACGTAATAGCGCACGGGCAATGGCTAAACGCTGACGTTGACCACCAGAAAGACTTGCGCCATTCTCACCAATAACGGTATCAAAACCTTGAGGAAGTTTCTCGATAAACTCTAGGGCATAAGCCGCTTTTGCTGCTTCGATAATTTGCTCACGGCTGTATTTATCTTCTGCCGCATAGGCAATATTATTGGCAATCGTATCATTAAATAAATGCACTTGTTGAGAAACAACAGAACAATTCTCACGTAAATTAGATAAACGATAATCTTGAATTCTCACGCCATCTAATAAAATCTCACCTTCATCAATATCGTAGAAACGCGTCACTAAATTGGCAATAGTTGATTTCCCCGAACCTGAACGTCCCACTAAAGCCACGGTTTTGCCTGCGGGTACATTAAAAGAGATATTATTTAAGGCTTTCTCTTCTTTACCCTCATAAGCAAAACTGACATTTTTAAATTCTAAATCACCTTTTGCTGGTTCTGCTTTATATGTGCCATTATCTTTTTCAGTTTCTAAATCTAAGATAGAAAATAATGTCTGACAGGCCGCCATGCCTCGTTGAAATTGTGAGTTTACATTCGTCAACGATTTTAACGGACGCATCATCGCTAACATAGAAGAAAAAACTACCGTGAAAGAACCCGCAGTTAAATTATCATCAGCAATTAATGGTGTCGTTGCTAAATAAAGCACTGCTGCCAACGCCAAAGAAGCAATCACTTGCACAACTGGATCTGAAATTGCATCAGCAGTTACCATCTTCATACCTTTACGACGCATATCGTTACTGACTTTATCGAAACGCTCTTCCTCCACTAATTGCCCACCAAAAGAAAGCACTACCTTATGCCCTTTCAGCATTTGTTCCGTCGCAGAGGTTAATTCCCCCATGGAATCTTGCATATTTTTACTGAGCTTACGGAAAATCTTAGATACCATGCGAATCAGTACTGCAATAATCGGGCCAATCACAAAAAGCACAAGTGTTAATTCCCAACTGGTATAGAACATCACAACAAGCAACGAAATTAAATAGGCTCCTTCGCGAACAATCGTCACTAATGAACTAGATGAAGAGTTAGCAATCATTTCTGAGTCGTAAGTAATACGAGAAAGTAATTTTCCTGTTGAATTACGATCAAAAAAGCTCACTGGCATAAACATTAAATGTTTAAACAAACGGCGGCGCATAATCATCACTACTTTACCGGATACCCACGCTAGGCAATAAGTAGAGACAAAGTTGGTCACCCCACGCAATATAATCATGCCAACCACAACAAATGCCATCATTTTCAAGAAAGAATGATCGGCTTTTCCGAAACCATCATCAAGCAAAGGCTTAAGCATATAAATCAAACCTGAATCTGCTAAAGCATTAAAAATTAAAGCAAAAGCGGCGACTAATAAGCCTGATTTAAACGGTGAAATCATCGGCCATAAACGCTTAAAAGTTTGTGTGGTTGAGAAATCTTTATCTTGCATAGTTTGTTCTTACATCACATTGTCTTAATAAAAATTGGCTGCATTGTACCTGTTATTTCGGGGATAATCCAATTACACGGGCAAACCAAGGTGAAAAATCTCCTCTCGCCTTTTCAATTTCAATGCCCTTTTCAGTAAAATTTAACCTTATATGACCTGAAATAGCGGTATTTTCGACCGCACTTTGATAACGATTTAACCGTTCAATCACGGTTGGATGAGGAAAATTCCACGCATTCCATCGTCCACTTGAAATTAAGGCAAGATCAGGTTTCGTCAGAGCCAATAAAAACTCGCCTGTTGAAGTTTTACTACCATGATGCCCCACTTGTAACACATTAATTTTGCCTATGTTTTCAGCAAATGCTCTTTCTGTCGCCACATCCGCATCACCGGTTAAAAGGATCTTGTACTGTCCATCTGTTAGTAAAATTACGCAAGATTGCGGATTCTCCGCTCTATCTGTTATTTGCGTTGGTGAAAGAACTTTAAAATCAAGTCCTCGCCACAGCCATTGTTTCCCCTGAAGACAAAAAGTGCGGTGCGTTTCGCCGTAGTTTTTACGAGAAGGTGTAATCAGTTCAATGTCTCGGTATGCGGCTAAAATCGCTTTAGCACCACCTGAATGATCGTTATCATCATGGCTTAAAATCAAAGTTTCAAGCTCAATGCCTTCCCGTTGAAGATAAGGTAATATTTCCAATTCTGCCATGGAAGATGCCCCTATTCCATTCTGCCAAGCAGGCCCTGTGTCATACAACACGCCTTTCCCCTCTTTCACAATTAAGGTTGCTAAACCTTGACCAACATCTAACGTATCTAACTGCCATTTGGGTTTCGTGAGATATCGATACCCTAGAGCATTAATACAAATACAGAAAATAAAAATGACACAACGAAGCGCTTGCTTATAATCTTTTGGCGATAAGATTTTTGTATGATTTAACGTAAAAAATCGACTCGATTTTAGCGGTGTATTTTTTGTTTTCCCTTGAGATGCAAAATACAATCCACCTAACATTCTGCCAAAAATAAGGCTTAAAAGTGCGGTCAGAATAAGAGATAAATTAATCGAAATCGGCATATACGAGCCTTGGAAAACACTGAGGCATTGTGTAATACCTTGAGCAATCGCATTTGAAAGATGCCAAGAAGAAAATGCACCATGGGTCAACACCGCAAAGAGAATCAAGGGTACAAGTAAGAAGCTATACAAGGGCACTGCAATTAAATTTGCTAAGAACCCATTTAATGCCAAGCCATTAAAAAAGAAAAGCTGAATAGGTGTGAATAAAATCAACAAACCAATCTGCAAATGAAACAATCCTAAAATCCACCGCACTTTGCGGGATAATTTTTGATGTTGCCATTCAATGATTGATAAGGGAACATATCGGTACCATACAATCAAACAGGTAACAGCACCAACTGAAAGCCAAAAGCTAACCGAAAGTGGCATAAGCGGATCACAAAAAAGCAAAAATGCCACCACCAAACACAGCATTTGCGAAGGCGTGTAATATCGTCGAGAACATTGAAGGATTGCAATAAAAAGCAATGCCATCATTGCACGAAAGGTCGGTAAACTAAATCCGGCTAAATAGGCATAACCTAAAGCAATCAACACACCAAAGCAAAGCGGAAACCAGGGCGAAATAAAACGTGTAGGCAGTGAGAGTTGCAATAATCGAGCAAAGAAAAAGCCTATCCCCATTGCTAAACCGATATGGAGTCCTGAAATAGCAATTAAATGTGCTGTATTCGTTTGTTGATAAATCAACCACGTTTTATTATTCAGCCAAGCCCGCTCGCCAAATGCCAATGCAATAAGCAAGCCTTGCAAAGAAAGCCCTTCCGTCTGTTTGAGGCTATTCTGTAGAAAATCTGTGCGGTAAGAAAAATCGTCTCCAATTTTGACCGCACTTTTCACATTCCCTACGGCAATAATTCTTTTGGAAAAATACCACTGCTGTCGATCAAATCCCCCATGGTTTAATCTCGCCGAAATAGGGCGAAGCTTTACATCCGCCCGCCAAATTTCCCCTAACTGTGGCTTTTCTGGTGCTTTCCAATTAATAAAAATTTGTTGTACTTTTCCATCAAATAAAGAGCTCGTCGCAATCAAGGTTTGATAATCTTGCTGATGAAGAATTTCTGAGATGTGGAGATCTAAGGTGATTTTATTCGGTAAACTTGAAATTCTCTCTGCTTGTCCCAATAACGATAAGGCTGATGAATGCGCATAAGCCAAAGTAAGTAAAAACAAGATACTACTTATGCAAAAATTTCTGGCTTTAAAATAATTGAACCAATGGAAACAAAGTGCGGTCATAACCAACATTAAAATGCTCAGCCCCGCTCGTTGCCAGGTAAACAGTAAAAAATCAGGCACGATAAGCAAAGAAAAGGCTGAAATGATGAGCATGATGCACAGTTGAAATAACGTGAGTTTCATTTGGAGTGTGATTTATAGCGAGAAAATAAGGCAACCTAGCCTTAACCTCATAAATAAACAAATAATTACGCCATTTTTTGCGATCTCGATCGCAAAATTTAAATTTCCAAGCTAAATTTATTTGCTAAATAGGTGAAGTTCTGCTATTTATATCGCCCTTAAAAAACAGGGTTCTTATGTCAGCTATTTTTTAGCCGATAAGAATCAATCAAAACAACAAGACAGGAAGTCGTTAAAATCTTTACTACATTAGGAGTTATCAATGTCTAAGGCATCTCTAAGTTTGCTGGATTTAGCCGGTGTTACACCTTATCAACCAAAGAAAGGTGAAGAATACATGAATGAAGATCAAATTCTTCATTTCAGAAAAATTTTAACTGCATGGCATGAGCAAATTGTGGAAGAAGCATCAAGAACTGTTGCTCATATGCAAGATGAAGCTTCAAACTTCCCAGATCCAGCAGACCGTGCGACCCAAGAAGAAGAATTCAGTCTTGAATTACGCAACCGCGATCGCGAGCGTAAATTAATGAAAAAGATTGAATATACATTGAAAAAATTGGACACCGATGATTTCGGTTATTGCGATTCTTGTGGGGAAGAAATTGGCATTCGTCGCTTAGAAGCACGTCCTACTGCTGATCTTTGTATCGATTGCAAAACCCTTGCTGAAATTCGTGAAAAACAAGTCGCAGGTTAATTTATTTAAGTCATCCAACAAAAAAGTGCGGTCAAAAACAACCGCACTTTTCGTGTTTTTATCAAATGCGCATTGAACATCGAGAATGGAGTAAATTATTCTTACTTATATAAAAAATTTATTTGGTAAAAAAACTAAAAAAGAAACCGAAACCAATATAAATTCGCTCGTTCCCAAAACGGAGCCCAAAAGCAAAAAATCAAACGTTTCAAAAACAGAGCGTTCACTACCCAAGATCGCCCCGTCCTCTTCTCACCATAAAAAAACCAACACACAAGCGCATCGTCACGACAAACATATCGTTAAAGCCTCTCATTTTGGTATTAACCCACGTATGTTTAGCCGTAATGCCATTACCGTGGTGGAAAAATTGCAACGTCAAGGTTATGACGCTTACATCGTTGGTGGTTGTTTGCGTGATTTATTGTTAGGTAAACACCCAAAAGATTTTGATGTGGCAACCAATGCACGTCCCGACCAAATTCAAGCAGTATTCCAACGTCAATGCCGTTTAGTTGGTCGTCGTTTCCGTCTTGCGCATATTATGTTTGGACGCGATGTGATCGAAGTGGCCACATTCCGTGCTAGCCATTCGGATGCGCGCAGCGAAAATCAAGCGAAACAAAGTGATGAAGGAATGTTATTACGTGATAACGTATATGGCACCATTGAACAAGATGCGGAGCGCCGTGACTTCACCGTAAACGCCCTTTACTACGATCCGCAAGATAATACGTTGCGTGATTATTTCAACGGAATTGATGACCTGAAAAACGGAAAATTACGTCTGATTGGCGATCCCGTTACCCGTTATCAAGAAGATCCTGTGCGTATGCTACGCTCTGTGCGCTTTATGGCGAAATTGGATATGTTCTTGGAAAAACCAAGTGAACAGCCAATTCGTGAGCTTGCACCATTGCTGAAAAATATTCCACCGGCGCGTTTATTCGATGAAAGCTTAAAATTATTGCAGTCTGGCAATGGTGTAAAAACCTATAAATTACTTCGTCAATATGGCTTATTTGAACAGCTTTTCCCAAGCTTAACGCCTTATTTCACCGAAAAAGAAGACAGCCTTGCGGAACGCATGATTTTAACTTCGTTAAATTCAACTGATGAACGCATTGCCGATAAATTGCGTATCAATCCAGCCTTTTTATTTGCGGCATTCTTCTGGTATCCATTACGCGAAAAAGTAGATGTACTGAAAAATGAAGGTGGTTTAAACAATCATGATGCTTATGCCCTTGCTGGAAATGAAGTGCTTGACCAATTATGCCGATCATTAGCCGCACCTCGTCGTCATACATCCGTTATTCGTGATATTTGGATGTTGCAATTACAATTGCTTAAACGCACCGGTTCTCACCCTGCACGAACGATGGAACATCAAAAATTCCGTGCGGCCTTTGATTTATTGGCAATGCGTGCTGAAGTGGAAGGTGGTGAAACAGTTGAATTGGCTAAATGGTGGCATGAGTACCAACTTAGCAATCAAGAACAACGTCGCCAATTGGTTCAAGAGCAACAAAAATTGCATCCTGCACCGAAGAAAAAATATTACCGCAGACGTAAACCTAAGGCGGCTAACTAATGGTTCAAGTGTATATCGCCCTTGGCAGCAATTTAAATACGCCGACAGAACAATTAAATTCGGCATTAGAGGCAATCTCTGCGCTACCTAATACCGAATTAAAATCGGTGAGCGGATTTTATCAAAGCAAACCATTAGGCCCGCAAGATCAACCTGATTATGTAAACGCGGTGGCGATGATTGAAACCACTCGCCCACCTTTAGCCTTACTCGATGAATTGCAACGCATCGAAAATGAACAAGGTCGCGTACGTTTACGTCGTTGGGGGGAGCGTACATTAGATTTGGATATTCTGCTTTATGGAGATCAAATCATTCAAAATGAACGCTTAACCGTGCCTCATTACGATATGAAAAACCGCGAATTCGTGATTGTGCCGCTTAATGATATCGCACAAGATTTGGTTTTACCGGAAGGCGAAAAAGTCGCAGATTTAGTGAAAGCCTTTGAAAATCATCAAATGCATAAAATCAAAAACAGTGAGAAAATTGACCGCACTTAAATCAAAACAAAAGGGCTGATATTTACTATCAGCCCTTCTTTTTTACCTATCAAATTAGGCGGCAACGGAAACAAAGATTTCTGTGCCGATAATCACACAAATAAAACCGACCAACATTGGGACAGACATACGTTTTACGATTTCAAATGGTGAGATTTTGCCCATACCGGATACCGCTACAACCACGCCAGAAACCGGTGATAAACCACGACCTAAGTTAGAGGCTTGTAACATTGGAATCGTTAAGAACGCTGGGTTAACGCCCATTTGGGTGGCTAATTTTGGAATTAATTCTGCAAAAGCATAAAACGCTGCATTACCTGAACCTGTCGCCATGGTTGCTAAAATGGTAATCACCGCAAGCACTAACATCATAAAGAAGGCTGAACCACCGAATGATTGTGCAGAGGCGATTAAATTAGTGATAAAGCCGATTGTACTTAAACTTTGTGCAAATACACCTGCCGCCACTAAAAGCATCACCACACCCGCAAAGGCATCTGCCATACCGCGATATGCCACAATGAGATTATCGAAGGTTTGTTTTGCGTTAAAGCTACGTAAGAAATCTACCGCAGCAGTAATGATAAAGCAAAGCACCATCACGGTAACGATGTGTAAATTTGGTAAGCCCCATTTACCATCAAAAATCAATACGCCAATAATGGGTAATAATGGCAAAATCGCGTAGTAGTTTGGTGCTGTGGTTTTAATTTCATCTGCATTAATGCGTTCTACTTGCACACCTTCTTTTTTATCTAAATAACGCTGCCAGAAGAAGTGTGCTACAGCAATCCCTAAAATCGCAAAAATCGAAACCGGCAATGCGGTACCAAAGGCAAACTCACCTAAAGGAATTTTTGAAATTTCAGCCGAAAGCACCACGTCGCCTGATGTTGGGGAAAGGATAATGGAAATTGGCGATGCGCAAATTGCAGCCGCTGCCCCACGTGAAATCCCCACGTTTACCATCACAGGGAATAATGTCGCCATTAATAACACGCCTAAACCTGTTGCAGATGACACCGCAAAAGACATTAAACATGCGAGGAAGTAAGCAAACACCATTAAAATATAAGGTGAACGGATATTTTTCAGTGGTTTTGAGACCAATTTCACCACTACATCGTTCGCACCAAGATGAGTCATGTACACAGAGAAACCACATAACACCATAATCATCAAGCCTAAGCCACCGCCACGATTGCCGAGTAGATATTTCACATATTCTAAAATATCAAAATAGGTGGAACCGGTACTTTTCACGCCTTCCGGTAAAATAGAATGTCCCATCAGCACTGAAATGAATAACAAGACCAAGCCACCGAACATCAACACGCCAGTCGCTGAATAGCCTTTCACGATATAATATGCCACCAAGACAATGGCAATCAAACCTATAATCAGATCCATAATTTACCTCTTTATTAAAATAATAATATCAGCAAGATAGCGATTGAATTGACAGTTGTAAATCAGTTCAATACGAAAATTTGAGATAGATCACAAAAAGAATTTTGGGGAGAAAGTGCGGTTGGTTTTGGAAATGTTTTAGGGATAGATAGCACACTCACCGAAGAGTGCACTATCAAAACTTAGATTAGCTAATATTTACAACGTTCTTTTATTCCATGTTTCCAATACAAAAGCAGCTAAAGTATGTGCAGAATTTACTACTAATCTAGCATGTCTAGATTCTGGAATGTAAAGTCGTTTTCCTTGTCCGTGAGCAGAACTTCCATGAGTTCTCAAAGAGGAAACTCCATCAACAATAGAAAATAAGCCTGATATTATTTTCTTCAAATCATCATCCTGTAACCTGTTTACATCAAATTGGAGATCTTTGCTAACTACCTTCCAAAGATTTCTTAAATCTTGTTTTGTTGGTAACTCTAATTTCTCTTCTTCGATATAAACCTTGCAAATAGATTCAAGAATATTACAAGCTGCAGATATTGATTCTAAAGGCTTATTTTCTAACCCCTCAATTGCCCTAGTAAACTCAAGATTAATAGCATCTTCATTTTTATCTTTAATTAAGTCATACAAATTTGTACTAACTTTAGATAATGACATCTGAACAACTTTACCTGAAAAATATTTCAAACCGTTTCGTTCAAGAATTGATATTAATGTTTCTCTAAATTTAGTTCTATTAAAATACTCTTCTTTTTCATAGTCCGATGCATATACACTAGGTTCATCTAATGAATCCATATATTTTTCAATAATAATACCTAGCACATTCAAAGGATATTCAGATTTTTTATTGACGCTAAATAACCATTCCTTAATTTTTACTGGCTTACTTCCATCAGGTATCGGAGAAGGAGCATCAGCGTACAGAAATAAACTATCAATGCTTGCATGAGTTTCAAATTTAGGTAACTCTTCAGATAACAAACCAATTATAGATTGCGGTATTTTAGTATTCATACATTTTCCTATAACGCTGAAATCAAATTCAAAACCCGCTTATCCGACACCTGATACTTCGTGCCTAATTGCTGTGCAAATAAACTCACACGCAATTCTTCGATCATATAGCGAATTTCCGCAATTTCATCAGAAATTGGTTTAGATTTCGGCAGTTTAGCGAGCAATTGTTGGTAAGCCTGTTGTACTTGCTCTACGCGTAGCATCGCCGCACGATCGCGATTTACATCTTGAGCTAGTTTATCGATACGTTTATCAACGGCTTGTAGATAGCGCTGTAAATCAGGTAAGCGATCATAACCACTCTTTTGCACAAAACCTGGATAAATCAGCCCCGCTAATTGCGCCTTAATATCAGAAAAGGCAAAGGCCATGGTGAAATCCATTTTGCCTTTTAAACGTTGGTTTAAGGCATGGTTAAGAGACAGAATTTGCTCCACTTTCTGCGCAATATCCACGGTCACTTCGTTAAGGTTTTCTCGCACGAAATCACGTAATTTTTCAAAGCCTGCTTCATCCCATACAAACCCGCCAAAATCGGCAATCAGTTTATCCACGGCACAAGCGATACAGTCATCAATCAAATCCAACACACGACCGAACGGAGTAAAATACAGACCCAATTTAGCTTTATTCGGTAATTTTTCATGCAGATATTTAATCGGTGACGGCACATTGAGCAACAATAAACGGCGTAAACCTTGTTGCATCGCCACCGCTTGCTCAAACTCTGTTTCAAACAGTTTGATACCAACCGCATCTTTTTCATCTACAATAGCCGGGAACGCTTTGACGCTGAAACCTCGTTGTTTTTGTTCGTAGCATTGTGGTAAATCTGCAAAGCTCCAAATATGCAGCCCGCTTTGCTCAATGCCATCATCCGCCACAGCAGAAATACTTTCCTGCACACGATCTTTTAAGTTGAATTTTAGTTCATCTAAATTCATGGATTCCGCGATTTTCTTGCCGTTTTCATCCACCACGCGGAACGTTATTTTCAAATGGCTTGGGATTTGTTCCCAATTCCAATGTTCCGCTTCTACGGTAACGCCCGTCATACGACGCAATTCATAAATCAGCGTATCTAATAACGGTTTTTCCAACGGCACGGCTCGACTTAAAAAAGCTTGAGCATAATTAGGTGCAGGCACGAAGTTACGGCGATAAGATTTCGGCAGAGATTTAATCAACGCAATCACCAGCTCTTCACGTAAACCTGGAATTTGCCAATCAAAGCCGGTCATTTCCACTTGGTTGAGCAATGGCAACGGAATATGCACGGTCACCCCATCCGCATCGGTACCTGGTTCAAATTGATACGTCAGTTTGAGTTTCAAATTACCTTGATGCCAGAAATTCGGAAAATCCAGCTTGCTCACTTGTTCCGCATCATCATTAATCAAGAATGAACGTTCAAAATTAAGCAATTCTGGATCTTTTTGCTGCGCCTTTTTCCACCAGGTATCAAAATGTTTTTGGGAAACTACTTCCGTGCCAATACGCTGATCGTAAAATTCAAAAAGCGTGCGATCATCCACCAAAATATCGCGTCGGCGACTTTTGTGTTCCAACTCTTCCACTTCTCGAACGAGTCGTTGGTTTTCTTTAAAGAATTTATGTTTGGTATTCCAATCCCCTTCCACTAAGGCAGATTGAATGAAGATCTCACGGCTTACCGTCGGATCAATAGCACCGTAATTCACTGGTCGTGCAGCCACAATCGGCACACCGTAAAGCGTGACTTTTTCATCTGCAATCACGGCGCCACGAGATTTCGACCAACGCGGTTCGGAATAGGATTTTTTAATTAAATGCTCTGCAAGTGGCTCAATCCATTCTGGCTCGATTTCTGCCACCATACGCCCCCAAAGTTTGGAGGTTTCCACTAACTCTGCCGCCATCACCCATTTCGGTTGTTTTTTGAAAAGTACAGAATTTGGGAAAATCGCAAAATGGGCATTACGTGCGCCAAGATATTGTTGTTTTTCCGCTTCTTTTAAGCCGATATGAGAAAGCAAGCCGCTTAAAAGTGCGGTATGAATTTGCGGATATTCTGCTTTTTCAGAATTAATCGGCAAGCCCATTTCACGTACAGTTAAACGAATTTGATGATAAATATCTTGCCATTCACGAATACGTAAATAATTTAAGAAATCCTTTTGGCATTGACGACGAAATTGGTTTTTACTCAATTCTTTTTGTTGTTCTTGTAGATAACGCCAAAGATTTAAGAACGCCAAGAAATCTGATTTTTTATCAGCAAAACGACGATGTTTTTCATCGGAAGCTTGTTGTTTTTCTTGTGGGCGCTCGCGAGGATCTTGAATGGATAACACGGCGACAATAATCATCACTTCATGCAACGCACCTTGTGAGACAGCACTCAACAACATTTTCGCTAAACGTGGATCCACAGGGAGTTGAGATAATTGACGGCCTACTGCCGTTAATTGACGTTTCTCACCTGATTTGGTGCGAACCATTTCAAACGCACCTAATTCTTCCAATAGTTTTATACCATCTTGAATATGGCGTTTATCTGGCGCATCAACAAATGGGAACGCTTCAATATCATCCAAACCCAATGCCGTCATTTGCAAAATAACGGAGGCTAAATTGGTGCGTAGAATTTCAGGATCGGTAAACTCTGGACGAGAATTAAAATCCTCTTCCGAATATAAACGAATACAAATCCCTTCACTTACACGACCACAACGACCTTTACGCTGATTCGCAGAAGCCTGTGAAATGGGTTCAATCGGTAAACGTTGTACTTTGGTGCGATAGCTATAACGGGAAATTCGCGCAGTACCTGGGTCAATCACATATTTAATGCTCGGCACGGTCAATGAGGTTTCTGCGACGTTGGTTGCCAACACGATGCGATTTAATCCGCTCGGATGGAAAATTTTATTTTGTTCTTGAGCAGACAAGCGTGCAAAGAGCGGTAGAATTTCCGTGTGTTTTAGATTTTGTTTTTGTAAAGCTTCGGCGGTATCACGAATTTCTCGCTCACCGTTCATAAAGATCAAAATATCGCCCCGACCTTCCGCTTGCAGTTCATCCACCGCATTAAGAATGCCTTGTAGCTGATCTTGATCGTCTTCTTCCACTACGGGACGATAACGCACTTCAACAGGATAGGTTCTGCCTGAGACTTCGATAATCGGGGCATTGTTGAAATGTTTGGAAAAACGTTCCACATCAATGGTCGCGGAAGTGATGATAAGTTTCAAATCACGACGACGTGGTAAAAGCTGTTTTAGATAACCAAGAATAAAATCATTGTTCAGGCTTCGTTCGTGGGCTTCATCGATAATCAAACAAGAATATTGATTGAGAAAACGATCGTTTTGAATTTCTGCTAACAGGATCCCGTCAGTCATCAATTTGATTTGTGTATCATCACTGATTTGATCGTTAAAACGAACCTTATAACCAACTAAACCGCCAAGTTCTGTTTCCAGCTCTTCCGCAATACGTGCAGCCACCGAACGAGCGGCTATACGGCGTGGTTGAGTATGACCAATCATACCCAAATTGCCGAAACCTAATTCCAAACACATTTTCGGCAATTGGGTGGTTTTACCTGAACCGGTTTCCCCTGCCACCACAATGACCTGATGTTCAGAAAGCAGTTTTTGAATTTCTGCTTTGCGTTGGCTAACGGGCAAACTCTCTGGAAAAATGATGGGATTTTGCACCGCACTTTTACGATTTTCTACACGTAATTGAGCCTGTTCAATCTGCAGCTGGATTTCTGCGGCAACAGCTTGTTGAGCCTCTTGGCTTTTAATTTTTCCAATACCATGAATGCGGGCGGATAAACGACGTTGATCCACCAGCATGATATCCTTGAGTTTCGAAAAGAGAGATTGTTGTATCAGATTTAATTCACGTTTGACTGATTTGTTCTTCATACTGATTTACTTTTAAAACCACCGTAAGCCAAGCAAAGCCAACCAATTAAAAATAACGTTCCACCAACGGGTGTCACCCAAACGAGGAATTTGCCCGCACCAAGTGCGAGCGCATAAAGGCTGCCACTAAAAAGAAAAATGCCGCACGCCCAAGTCCCTGCAGAAAGATTAGCCATTTTGTTTGCAACCAATGATTCACGGCATAATTGCAAAATGCCAATCGCTAAAATCGCAATAGTGTGGAACATTTGATATTTCACACCCGTTTCAATCCAGGCTAATTCTTTAGGTTCTAAAACCTTGCTTAATCCATGTGCCGCAAAAGCACCAATCGCCACACATAAAAAGCCGCTTAATCCCGCGATAAATAACCATTTGTTTTTCATTTAAAATTTTCCTATTAATACCGCTAAAATCCCTGCGGCGATGAGAGGTCCCACCGGAATACCGCCTAAGAAAGACACACCAATAATCGTACCAATTAATAATCCTGTCACCAAAACAGGTTGTTCACTCATTAATGGTACGCCTTTACCAGCAAGCCATGCGACAAATACTCCCGTTAAAATAGAGACACCCATTTTCCAGTTTAAAAATGAACTGAGATCGGGTAGTTGGATTGTTCCCGACACTAATGGAGCTAGGACACCAATCGTTAAAATGATAATCCCGATTTTGACACCGTATTGTTCGAGTATAGGAATGTATTTGGATAATAAGGTTTGCTGCATGATTAACAGCACGGCGGCTGAGATGGTAATCGCGCTATTTTGGCTAATTAAACCTAAAACAATTAAGAAAACCAATAGCAACGCGACCATATTGAATTGTAATGTCATAATACCTCTAAAGTGCGGTCAAAAAACTGACCATTTTTATGCGTGTAAAGTTTTTGTAAATTATACCAATTTCTTGCTTTTCTGTGTTTTTTATTTAGTGAAAAAAAGCTAGAATACAAGTCAACTTTCTTCTCATACTCCCTGTTTTTACTAAGGTTTTTTGCCCTATGTCGAATGTCGTCAGCCCTGAATTAATTAAAACTGTAGTCCTGCTTGCTACCAGTGTCACTATCGTGCCGCTTTTTAAGCGTATTGGCTTAGGTAGCGTGTTAGGCTATTTAGTGGCTGGCTGTTTAATTGGTCCTTCCGTTTTCGGCGTAGTGAAAGATGCCGAATCGATTCTGCATATGGCTGAACTTGGCGTGGTGATGTTCTTATTTATTATCGGTTTGGAGATGCATCCGGAACGTTTATGGGCCATGCGAAAAGCGATCTTCGGACGGGGCTTTCTACAAGTCGGGCTGTGTGGTGCTCTGCTTACCTTTGCGGGTATCTATATTTTAAATCTTCCTAAAGAAGTCGCATTTATTGCGGGTATGGGCTTTACCCTTTCTTCCACCGCTATTGTGATGCAGGTATTAGAAGAACGCGGGATTACGAATACACCAAAAGGCCAACGAGTTATTTCTACCTTAATTTTTGAAGATTTATCCATTGTACCATTATTGGCTTCTATTGCCTTTTTAACGCCCGAAACCAAACATATTGAACATCAAACAAACTGGACATCTATTGCTATTGCACTCGGCGCCGTTGTCGGTTTAGTCGTTGCGGGTAAATGGTTAATGAACCCAATTTTCCGTTTGATTTCCAAAGCGCATATTCGCGAAATGATGACAGCAGCTGCATTACTTGTAGTGTTAGGTGCGGCATTAGCAATGGAAGCGAGCGGCCTTTCAATGGCGATGGGCGCATTCGTTGCGGGTGTAATGCTTTCAGAGTCCGCATTCCGCCACCAATTAGAAGCCGATATTGAACCATTCCGTGGTTTATTGCTTGGTCTCTTCTTTATGGGCGTGGGAATGTCGCTTGACCTCAGTTTAGTCTTCAATGATGCGGTTTGGTTGTTAGGTATCGTATGCCTTTACATCGTCGGCAAAGCCTTAGCCGTTTATACCGTAGCGCGTATTACGAAACTAGACCGTACCGAATCTGTTGGCCGAATGACCATCATGGCACACGGTGGGGAATTTGCATTCGTACTCTTCTCTGCTGCGACCACTGCAGGCGTGATGACAAAAGATCAAAATGCGACTTTTACCGCTGCAGTCATTATCTCAATGTTATTCTCACCATTGATTGGCTTATTAATGCGTAAAATTAACCAACGCAAATCAGCGAATCAAGAGGAAAAAGTCGATACTAGCGATCTCGATCCAATTGTAGATTTAGAAGATAGCGTGCTCGTGATTGGTTTTGGTCGTTTCAGCCAAATCGTGTGTCAATCGCTTCTTGTTCGAGGTATTAACGTCTCGGTGATTGACCGCAACATTGAAAACATTCGTGCAGCAGCGAAATTCGGTTTTAAAGTCTATTACGGTGACGGTATTCGTCTTGATGTATTACGTGCCGCGGGTATCGAAAAAGCTAAATGTGTTGTCATTGGGATTAACGATACACAACGTATTGAAAACATCGTTCAGAATTTGAAAGATGCTTATCCAAAACTCCCTATTTTGGCGCGAACTTATGACCGTCAAACAACCGTGAGTCTTATTAAGCAAGATGTAGACTTTATCGTGCGTGAAACCTTTGAATCTGCATTGACGCTCAGTCATGCAACCTTAGTGCAATTAGGTGTAAATAAAATTGAAGCAGATGAAATCATTGCGGAAGTTCGTTATTTAGATCAAGAACGCTTAAATGAAGAAGTTTTACATGGTTTCTCAACAGACATCATCCGAAAATATTGGATGCCTAAACCCTTCATCAAACCACATTCTGATGCTAAAGCATTAAATGAAGAAGCAGCGGAAATCTTAGAAAAAGAAGATGAGATCAATGATGAAGCTGCGGTCGAAACCCTTCTTCATGATGATTCTGAAACCGAAAAACAAAAAGAAGTCGAATAACAAAAAAGCCCGATAAATCATTATCGGGCTTTTTATTAGGCTTTCATTGTCACAACCCAGCAGTTGTGGATTTGTTTATTTCGCTCAAAATCAAGCGGTAAGGTTTTCGCTGAAATTTCGACCGCACTTAATCCTAATTCATCTAACGCCTCAAAATCCATTTTAAAACCACGTTTATTGTTCGAGAACACGATGGTGCCGTTAGGACGTAAAATACGCTTAAGATTACGCATTAATTTGATGTGATCACGTTGTACATCCCAACTGTCTTCCATACGCTTAGAATTCGAGAATGTTGGCGGATCCACGAAAATCAAATCAAACTGGCAATCACATTTCTCTAACCACTGCAAACAATCTGCCTGGATGAGCTTGTGCTGCTTGCCTTCAATATCATTTAAAATCAGGTTTTGCTCTGCCCAGTTTAAATAAGTGTTAGACATATCCACGGTTGTTGTCGATTTTGCCCCACCTAATGCTGCGTGAACCGTTGCTGAACCGGTATAAGCAAAAAGATTGAGGAAATCTTTGCCTTTTGCCATTTCACCAAGTATTTTACGGGTTAAACGATGATCTAAGAATAATCCTGTATCCAAGTAATCCGTTAGATTCACCCAAAGCTGAGCGCCGTATTCATTCACATAAAAATATTCGCCTTTATTGGCCAATTTTTCATATTGATTCGTGCCTTTTTGTTTTTGACGCACTTTCAAAATCAGTTTATTGGTTTCAATACCGGTGACTTGCAAGGTTGCAGTCACGGCATCCAATAAACGTTGACGGGCTTTATTTTCATCAATATTTTTCGGTGCTGCATACTCTTGCACCACGATATGATCACCATAGCGATCCACCGCCACGTTATATTCCGGTAAATCGGCATCATATAAACGATACGCATCAAGGCCTTGCTGCTTCGCCCATTTTTCAATTTTCTTGATATTTTTCTGTAAACGATTCGCAAAATCCACCGCTACCGTTGAAGTGCGGTCAAATTCAAGGGGGTTTTCAGCCGCACTTTCTTTACGTTCTGAAATTTGATAATTCTTCTGAACACAATCTAACGGACCATTTTTCGCTTTAAATTGACGATGAGAACGCATACGCAAGCAATCAAGCAACGTAGATTCACTACTGAAAATCGATGCATTCCAACCACCAAATTCATTTTTAAGACGTTGTCCAAAGACTGAATATAGGGCAATCAAAGCAGGAGTTGTGCCTAAACGTTCACCGTAAGGCGGGTTACAAATCACTGTTCCCACTTCATCTGGACTTGGATTTTTTAATGCGGCGACATCACCTTGTTTCCACTGAATTAAATGTGCTATGCCTGCATTTTGTGCGTTCTTTTGCGCTTTTTTCAGTACGCGATGATCGAGATCGAAGCCATAAAAATGCGGTTTTGGATTTTGATTAAAATAAGTTTCAGCTTGTTGTACCGCTTCTGCTTTCACCTTATCCCAAGTATCTTGATTATGCCCTTTCCAGCAATCAAAACCCCAATGTAAACGATGTAATTGCGGTGCAATTTGTGCTTCCATCTGCGCGGCTTCGATTAACAAAGTACCCGAACCGCACATTGGATCCACTAATGGTGTCCCTTTTTTCCAACCTGAACGAAGCACTATCGCAGCGGCTAAGGTTTCACGTAAAGGCGCTTGGCCTGTGTCTTCACGATAGCCACGTAAATGCAATGCTTCGCCACTTAAATCGAGTGAAACGACGAGTTCTTCTTTATTTAAATAAGCATGAATTCGCACATCCGGATACTCTTTATCCACATTTGGACGCGCTTTCCCTTGGCGTTCAAAATAATCCACAATGGCATCTTTCACACGCATCGCACCAAATTGGGTGTGACGAATTTCTTGGTTTGTCCCGTTGAAATCGACAAAAAATGTGGTTTTCTCATCAAAATAACTTAACCAATCCTGCCCTGTCACAATTGAATACAAGTCTAAATCACTATATACCTTGCCATTTACAATCGGTAACAAAATACGTGAAGTTAAGCGTGACCATAATAAACTGCGATAAAGTGTTTCATCATCAGCCTGAAAATGTACACCGCCTTGTGCGATTTTACATTCCGTTGCACCAAGCTCTGTCAGTTCGACTTTTAAGAGTTCTTCAAAACCACGGGCAGTTGTGGCAAATAATTGTTTCATGGGTTTTCTCGATAGGGAAAAATTGGGCGGATTATAGCACGAAAGTGCGGTTAAATTTGGGGAGATTTCAAGAATATTCCCCCTCTTTTATAAAGAGGGGGTGAGGGGGGAGATTTTTGATTATTTACTTAAACATTGAGCATAGCTATCAGCAGTCGCTTGAAGGAAATTCGCATAAGAATTTGGACCAAGCTGTACGTTATCGCCAATAGGATCTAAACGACCTACATTGACTTTTGTACTTTGAGCAAGAGAATCAATCACTTTTGGTGTGAATTGAGGCTCAGCAAAAAGACAATTTACACGATGTTCTTCAATTTCTTCTTTGATGTGAGCAATGGTTTTTGCACCCGGTGCCACTAGTGGATTAATGGTGAAATAACCGGTTTGATTTAAACCATAAGCATCATTGAAATAGCTATAAGCATCATGGAACACAAAGAAGCCTTTATCTTTAAGTGGCGCTAATTGTGCTTTGATCTTATCGCTTTGCTCGGTCAACGTGCGGTTAAAATCGGCTAAGTTTTTCGCGATGAGCTCTTTTTTATCTGGATATTGTTCTGTTAATTTATCCGCCACTTTCTGTGCCACAATTTGGCTAATGGCTGGTGAATACCATAAATGCCAGTTTACACTTAAACCATTTTCATCTACATCATGATGGTGATCGTGATGCTCATGAGCATGTTCGTGTTTATGATCGTGTCCATGTTTATGATCATGACCGTGCTCGTGTTCATCGCCTTCATGATAATGTTCATGATGGACTTTGCTTAAAAGCGGTTTAATTTCTGGAATATCAGAAATATTGATGACTTTTTTACTATCAATTTGGCTAATTGGTTTTGCTAAGAAAGCATCAATATCTTCACCAACCCAAAGCACTAAATCTGCAGATTTCACTTTTTGCACATCTGAAAGTTTTAAGCTGTAATCATGTGGAGAAGCACCAGCTGGTACTAAAACCTGTGTATCTGTCACACCGTTTGCAATAGATGATGTAATAAAACCGAGGGGTTTCACGGATGCTAACACATCTGCATTTGCCATCATTGGAAGGGTTAAAAGTGCGGTAGAAATTGCACTCATTTTTAATACTTGTTTCATGTTTGTTTCCTTACTTTTATTGGGAATTATTCTCAAAGCCAACATAGACTACGCCTTTTTGATAAAATTGCAACATTCCAAATAAAAAAATGAAGTGATATTTCTTCATCTTGTTAAATACTTTCATTCATAAAGAAAAAGCAACGTTTTCACGTTGCTTCATTTCTTTATTTTAATAACTTATCGATTACCCGAGAAACGGCAAAAAATCCAAAAGTTGCGGTTATCATGGTTGCTGCACCAAAGCCATTTGCACAATTCATGGTGGCAGATATCTCACAGCCTTCGTCCATTTTAGGGAAAATCAGAGGCTGTGTGGAAAACACCGCATCAACTGCGAACTTACGTTGTGGATTTTGGGTAAAATTAAAATCCTTACGCAAAACTGACCGCACTTTCGCCAATAATGGATCTTGGATCGTTTTACTTAAATCAGCAATTTGGATTTTCGAAGGATCAGTCTGACCACCTGCACCACCAATGGTAATAATCTTGATTTTATTACGCTTGCAATAAGCAATCATGGCGGCTTTCGTTTTCACGCTATCAATGGCATCAATCACATAATCATAGCCACGATTTAAGTATTCCGCTTGATTATCCGGTGAGATGAAATCATCAATAATATTCACCACACATTCTGGATTAATCAGCTTAACGCGCTCCGCCATCACTTCTGTTTTAAGCTTGCCAATATTGCCGCTTAATGCAGGAAGTTGACGATTAATATTGGTTACACAAATATCATCCATATCAATCATAGTGATCTGCCCTACACCACTTCGCGCAAGCGCTTCCACCACCCACGAACCTACGCCGCCAATACCAATGACGCACACATGAGCCTGACGCAAACGCGCCAAGCCTTCTGGTGTATAAAGGCGTCCAATGCCGCCAAAACGTTGTTCGTAGTTATCGACACGAGCCATTATTGTAGTACCCAAACACGTCCATAGTGTTTTGATAAACCAGCGATGTGACCTGCTTGATCACCAATACCACGATATAAGTCAAAGTGGTGACCATTTACCGCACCGCCCACATCAAGCGCCACCATTAAGTGCAATTTGTGTGTGCCCATCCAGTTACCATTGTTATCAATATCTGGCACTTCAACCAATAATACGGTACCAGAAGGAATGACGTTGCGGTCAGAAGCCACAGAAGCCATAGGCACTAAAGGTACACCAGCTGAACCTTTCACTTTACCTGTCGGATCGTTTTTAAAGAAAACATAAGATGGGTTACGCTCTAACAATTCCTGTACACGAGATGGGTTTGCTTTGCCCCATTCACGAATCGCTTGAATAGACATTTTTTCTTTTGGAATTTCACCATCTTCTACTAACAAACGACCAACCGCTTGATATTTATAGCCATTTTGGCCAGCATAGGCTAAATAATTTAAATTGCCGTCACCGTAATCAACATAGCCACTCCCCTGCACGCCTAACAGAAAGTTATCCATCATTGAATCACTGTAAGCTAGCTCTAAGCCTTGTCCTGCCAATGCACCATTGTAAATTTCCGCACGGCTATAACGTTTATAGCTTGGCATCGCATAAATTGGATGTTGATATTGACCCTGTGCAGTACGGCGTGCATGAATAACCGGTGAGTAATAACCTGTCATTAACACGTTTTGATAACCATCAAAACCTTTCATAATCTGCGGGTTAATGCCGTATTGTGCTAATTCATTCACATTGGCCCCTGCAAGTACCCAGTTAGTGATTTTGCCATAATTCGACGCAAAGCGATTTGTTAATGAATTTGAATAATCACGAACATTCGTCAACTGTGTTAAAAAATCACCTTGGTTGACGACCGCACTTTTGTTCTCCACGGAAGCCACTGGGCTTAAAATAGCTTGTTGATAATTACGTCCACTATACTTTGCACCAAATTTTTGTGGATCGTCGCCTGTCGCAGTACGCGGCAAGCTAGAATTATTTTTTGAAGAGACTTTACTTGGTGCTGAACCACATGATGCAAGCACTGAAACAGCCGCCATTACAGAAAGAATTTTTACGGCGAGATTTTGACGAAATTTCATTCTTATTTTCCTAAATTAAACTAACTAATACAAAGTTGCATACGCTATCAAAAATTCCCTTTTAGGACTAGCACTATTTCATAAAATGATTAATTAATATTCACATTGTTTATTTTCTTAACAAACAGAAAGTCAAATTCAGTTTAAATCTTGCAATAATTTTTGAAACGAGTATATTACGCGCCATCAGACGCGGGGTGGAGCAGCTTGGTAGCTCGTCGGGCTCATAACCCGAAGGCCGTCGGTTCAAATCCGGCCCCCGCAACCAAATTACAAAGCATCGAAATTTCGGTGCTTTTTTCGTTTTTAAATAAAAGTAAATTTAATCGAAATAAAAAGGCACAATGTCGTGAAACATTATGCCTTTATCTATCAATCTTATTAGATTTGATACTTTGTCTTATCGCCAATATCAAAGTGCAATGGCATTCGCCATTTTTGAACTGCAAGAATCAACAATAATCCGCCGACAATCAACGATAAAATTCGAGCAATCCAACCCCCTTCAAATACCCAAGCAAACCAAAGTGCGGCGACAAATGCAGGTTGTAAATTTAATAGCGGTACTCTAAAACAGAAGTATTCTTTAAAACATAAACCGCCCAGTGTTACTAATGCACCACCTAACGCTAATTCATGCCAACCTAAAAGCGCACATAAGAGTGCAAGCCACGTGGCAAATTGAAATGTTAAGCGGAAATGCTTTAAATAAATATGAAGCGATGATGCACAACAAGTTACTGCAATCAATACGGCACTTTGAGCCTGTTGAGGATACCAAGTTAAAGCCAAGATGCTAAATGCCGCAATGACAAAGCCTGTGCGATAAATAATGACGGTGAGTTTATCCCAAACATCCATTGGAGATTCAATATGTGGATCGGCCATGCTATTTCCTTATTTTTAATGATAAAAAGTGCGGTCAAAAACATTTTCATTTTTGACCGCACTTTGCATTGAGATTATTTTAATCGATCTAAAATCTTTTGATGAATGCCACCAAAGCTACCGTTTGACATCACAAGAATGTGATCCGTTGTTTTCGCTTCAGCCACAATCATATCCACCAATTTATCAACGTTTCCTGTGTAGTATGCCGGTTGAACACATTGTCCCGCAATTTCAGCTACGTCCCACGGAATATTATCTGGTTGTAGCATAAATACGGCATCAGCTCGCCCAAGTGCTGGCGCAATTTCATCTTTATGCACGCCCATTTTCATGGTATTTGAACGAGGCTCTAATACAGCAAGAATACGTACGCCACCGCCTACTTTATCACGCAACGCCGTGAGTGTCGCAAGAATGGCTTCTGGATGGTGAGCGAAGTCATCATAAACCGTAATACCGTTTACTTCACCCTTCACCTCTAAACGACGTTTTGCATTGATAAAGCTACCTAATGCATGACATGCATCTTCAATTTTGACACCCGCATGGTAAGCCGCTGCAACCGCCATTAACGCATTGTGCATATTGTGCTGTCCGACAATATTCCATTTCACTTCAGCCACTTTTTTACCGTGATGGAATACGGCAAATTCAGAACAATCATTAGTAATACGTTCCGCAGACCATTCTTTATCTTTACCGATAAATTGTTGTTCTGACCAACATCCCATATTGAGGGTTTCTTTCACGCTCTGTTCATCTGCAAAAGAAAGAACGCGTCCTGTGGAAGGAATGGTTCTAATCATATGATGAAACTGACGCTGGATCGCATGAAGATCATCGAAGATGTCAGCATGATCGAAGCTAATGTTGTTAATGATCAAGGTTTTCGGATTGTAATGTACAAATTTAGAACGTTTATCAAAGAACGCCGTATCGTACTCATCCGCTTCAATCACGAAGAACTCACTTTCCCCTAAACGAGCAGAAGTACCAAAATTCCCCGCAATCCCACCGATTAAGAAACCGGGTTTTAACCCATTTTGTTCTAAAATCCAAGTCAACATGCCCGTTGTTGTGGTTTTACCATGTGTACCTGAAACCGCTAACACCCAACGGTTACGTAATAAATGATCATGTAACCATTGTGGGCCTGATGTATAAAGCAAGGCATTATCTAAAACATATTCCACACAAGGATTACCACGCTTCATAGCATTTCCGACAATCACCATATCGGGTGCAGGCTGAAGTTGAGCTACATCATAATTAGGAATAATTTCAATGCCCTGCTCTTGTAAAAAAGTGCTCATCGGTGGGTAAACATTGGTATCGGAACCTGTTACTTTATAGCCCATTTGTTTGGCAATCATCGCAACGCCACCCATAAAGGTCCCGCAGATGCCTAAAATATGAATATGTTTCATTGTTCTTCTCTAGTTGCTAAAAATGCTGACTATGATAAATCAACTCAAAGATTGAGTAAATAAGGGCTGTTTACATAAACAGCCCTTTTTCTTATTTGATTCGGTCAAAGCCCGCTTGAAGATCAGTAATTAATTCATCTGTGTCTTCAAATCCAATATGCAGACGAATTAATGATCCCGTTAATTTACGCTCAATACCTGGGCGAATTTTTGCAATTTCTTCTGGTTGATTGCATAAAATGAGCGATTCAAACCCGCCCCAAGAATAAGCCATTGTGAAAAGATCAAAATGATCCATAAAGGCGGAAAGCTCTTCATCGTTTAAACGTTTATGTAATTCAAAAGAGAATAAACCGCTTGCGCCGGTAAAGTCACGTTTAAAGTTTTCATGGCCTGGACAGCTTGGTAGCGCAGGATGATACACTGCTTTAACTTGTGGTTGTTCACTCAACCATTTGGCCACTTTTAAACTACTTTCATGATGTTGTTTTAATCGCACACCTAAGGTACGAATACCACGTGCTGTCGTATAGGCGGAATCCGCATCAACCATTTGCCCCATTAAATAGGAATGTTCACGCAATTTATCCCAAGTACGTGCATTAGCAACAGCAGTACCGATCATAATATCAGAATGCCCTACTAAATATTTCGTTCCTGCTTGAATAGAAATATCAATACCATGCTCTAACGCTTTGAATAGTACGCCTCCTGCCCATGTATTATCGATCATAATGATGATTTCAGGGCTTACTTCTCGAACCGCTTTAACAATCGCTGGAATATCTGGCACTTCCATCGTTAAAGAGCTTGGCGACTCTAAAAATAAGACTTTTGTATTTGGCTGCACGAGTTTGGCAACATCTGTGCCTATCATTGGATCATAGTAGGTCGTATCAATATGCATTTTTTTCAAAATTACATTACAAAAATCTTGTGTCGGCTCATAAGCAGCCCCTGTCATTAAGACATGATCGCCCGTTTCTACAAATGATAAAATAGCATTTGTTACCGCTGCAGCACCACAGGGATAAAGATAACAACCAGCTCCGCCTTCCATTTCACACATTAAATCTTGAAGTGCAAAGTGAGTTAACGTGCCACGACGACCGTAAAAAAGCTCTCCCTTGTAACGATTTTTTGTGCAATGTTTTTTATCCGAAATGGTATCAAACACTAAAGAAGATGCGCGTTGAACCACGGGGTTAACAGAACCTTGAGTAAAGCGCTTTTTACGCCCTGCATGAACCAGTGTGGTCGATAAAGTATGATGTTCTGACATATATTTCACCTGTAACTTAGACAATATTAATTAATTCAATAGATAAAAACAGCTGTTAAAGTGCGATTAATTTTCTTAAAATAATCGGCGACTTTTTGCATCCGCAAAATTTTTATTCACTTTCATATAGGAATTATGACTATGGTATTAGTAACTCGTCAAGCTCCAGATTTTACTTGCGCTGCAGTTTTAGGCAACGGAGAAATCGTTAATAACTTCAATTTCAAGAAACACATCAATGGTAAAGCGGCAGTATTATTCTTCTATCCATTAGACTTTACTTTCGTTTGTCCATCTGAATTAATCGCATTCGACCACCGTTACGAAGAGTTCAAAAAACGTGGTGTTGAAGTTGTTGGTGTATCTATCGACTCAGAATTCACTCACAATGCATGGCGTAATACCCCAACTGAAAACGGCGGTATCGGTGCAGTTAAATATGCATTAGCTGCAGACGTTAAACACGAAATCGCTAAAGCATACGGTATCGAACACCCTGAAGAAGGTGTTGCGTTACGTGGTTCATTCTTAATTGACAAAAACGGCGTTGTTCGTCACCAAGTGGTTAATGACTTACCATTAGGTCGTAACATCGATGAAATGTTACGTATGGTAGATGCATTACAATTCCACGAAGAACACGGTGAAGTTTGCCCTGCTCAATGGGAAAAAGGCAAAGAAGGTATGAAAGACAGCCCTGAAGGTGTTGCTAAATACTTGAAACAAAACGCTGACAAACTTTAATTTTTAAGAAAAAGCCACATTAAGTGGCTTTTTTTATTTTTGTAGATCCTTTAGAATGAGCGTATCTTTAACCAAAGTGCGGTTATTTTTTATGAAATATAATATTCCTATTTTTCTGACGATTCTCCGAGTGATTTTAATCCCATTCTTCGTCGTGGCATTTTATTTACCAATCCCTTCTGCTCCTTTTATTACAACGCTCATTTTCTTTATTGCCGGTGTCACCGACTGGTTTGATGGCTATCTCGCACGAAAATTAAAACAAACAACCCGTTTCGGTGCTTTCCTTGATCCTGTAGCTGATAAAGTGATGGTTATTACCGCACTTGTATTAATTGTGGAATATCAACATTCTTTCTGGATTACCATTCCAGCGATTATTATGATTTCTCGTGAAATCATTATTTCTGCTTTACGCGAATGGATGGCTGAATTAGGTGAACGTAATAAAGTGGCCGTTTCATGGCTTGGAAAAGTGAAAACCACCTCTCAAATGCTAGCTTTAGGTGGATTACTCTGGCGATATAACGTTTATATGGAAACTCTGGCAATTGTACTGCTTTATTTAGCGGCCATTTTAACGGTTTGGTCAATGCTCCAATACTTAAAAGCAGCAAAAGGCAGCTTGTTAGATAACATTGAATTATAGAATTGGCTAAATTTTAAATGAAAGGTGCGGTTATTTTAATCGCGCCTTTTATTTTTGAATTATTTTTAACCAATTAAAAACTTTTTTTACGAATTTTATTTGACACAATGAGATAAATCCGTAAAATACGCCCCGTTGTTTGGCAACAAGCAAACGCGGGAATAGCTCAGTTGGTAGAGCACGACCTTGCCAAGGTCGGGGTCGCGAGTTCGAGCCTCGTTTCCCGCTCCAATTTGCCCGAGTGGTGGAATCGGTAGACACAAGGGATTTAAAATCCCTCGCCTTTCGAGGCGTGCCAGTTCAAGTCTGGCTTCGGGCACCATTTCAAAATCATACCAGTGGGTCGTTAGCTCAGTCGGTAGAGCAGCGGACTTTTAATCCGTTGGTCGAAGGTTCGAATCCTTCACGACCCACCACTTTAAATCAGCACCTTAACGGGTGTTTTTTTATACCTAAAATTTAGGGTAACGACTTTCCTACTCTCTTTTCTAAAAAACACATAAAAAAATAACCGCACTTGCATACGGTTACTTATCTATATTCTCTTAAATGATTAGCCGTGATAACGTCCTACGCCTAATTCATCTTCTTTACGAGTACGGTTCATCACTTCTTGTGGAGATTGAGCAATACGTAATCCCATTTGATCTTCAGTACGCACCACATCACCACGCAGAGAGTTAGTATAAACATCTGTAATTTTGATATCGACAAACTTACCGATCATATCTGGTGAGCCTTGGAAATTCACAATACGATTGTTTTCCGTACGTCCTGTTAATTCCATAATATCTTTCTTAGATGGCCCTTCTACCAATACACGTTGATCTGTGCCAAGCATACGACGGCTATATTGTGCCGCTTGTTGGTTGATACGCTCTTGTAAAAGATAAAGACGTTGTTTTTTCTCTTCTTCGGTTACATCATCTGGCATGTCTGCTGCAGGTGTGCCTGGACGCGCGGAATAGATAAAGCTAAAGCTCATATCAAAATTCACTTGCGCAATTAGATTCATTGTTTGTTCAAACTCTTCATTGGTTTCACCTGGGAAGCCCACGATGAAATCTGAGCTGATTTGAATATTTGGACGCACTGCACGTAATTTACGAATGATCGATTTATATTCTAACGCGGTATGACCACGTTTCATCATAGTTAAAATACGGTCTGAACCAGCTTGTACCGGTAAGTGTACGAAGTCTACTAATTCTGGTGTATCGCGATACACGTCAATAATATCATCAGTAAATTCGATTGGGTGACTGGTGGTAAAACGTAAACGGTCGATACCGTCAATAGACGCTACTAAACGCAACAATTCTGCAAATGTACAAATACCACCATCAAATGTCGGGCCTCGATACGCATTTACGTTTTGGCCTAATAAATTGATTTCACGAACACCTTGATCGGCTAACTGCGCAATTTCAAATAATACATCATCAACAGGACGGCTCACTTCTTCACCACGGGTATAAGGCACCACGCAGTAAGTACAATATTTATTACAGCCTTCCATAATAGACACAAACGCGGTTGGACCTTCTGCGCGAGGTTCCGGTAAGCGGTCAAATTTCTCAATTTCAGGGAAACTTACATCCACCACCGAACTTTTACCGCCACGGATTTGGTTAATCATTTCAGGCAAACGGTGTAAAGTTTGCGGACCAAATACGATATCCACATAAGGTGCTCGATGACGAATATGCTCACCTTCTTGTGATGCTACACAACCGCCCACACCAATCACTAGATTTGGATTTTGTTTTTTTAATTCTTTCCAACGACCTAACTGATGGAACACTTTTTCTTGTGCTTTTTCACGGATAGAACAGGTATTTAGAAGTAACACATCTGCTTCTTCTGGAATATCAGTTAATTCCAAACCATGTGTATTTAAGAGAAGATCGGCCATTTTTGATGAATCGTATTCATTCATCTGACAGCCCCATGTTTTAATATGTAATTTTTGCGTCATATTGCTTAAAAAATAAAGATTAGTAAAAAGATAAAATCGGTCGGCTATTGTACAGATTTGTGGGAATGCTGGCTAGTGTAAAATGGACTTTTACCCCTTTCGGTATAGAAAAAGCGCGGTTAAAATCACTGAATTTTAACCGCACTTTGTTTAGTATCCTTCTTCCTCCATATTTGGCAGGAACGTTTTGTGTTTGATTCTCTTCACTCTCGTTTCAATTCGCCCATCTGGATATAGCTCAATTTCACGCCAACCTGGTTGTAAGGTATCTAAAGCAAAATGGTTGCTGTCCGGCTTAAATTGAATACAAGTCGCTGGTGTTGCCATGGTTTGATAACCTTGCCAATAGCCATCGACTTCTTGATGAATATGACCGTATAAAATCCCTTTTACATTGTTGAATTGAGCCAGAACCTCTGAGAATTCATGAGCATTCCGTAAGTTATGCTGATCAAGCCATGCTGAATTTGTTGGCAATAAATGGTGATGTAAGACGACTAAGCTATGACGCGCTGGATTTTCCGCTAATTTCATTTTTAACCAATCTAGCTGATAAGCACTTAATTCGCCATGAGGCACACCAGAAACTTGGCTATCTAACAAAATCACTTGCCAATGTTTTCCAAGAAGTAAATGTTTTGACGCATTAATAGGCGGTTGGCTTAAATGCTCGACCATTTTGGGTTGAAAATCATGGTTACCCGGAAGCCAAAATACTGACTTATTTAACGGTTTAACCATTTCAATAAATCGTAGATAGCCTTCATCGCTACTATCTTGTACCAAATCACCGGTTGCAAGCACGACATCATAATTAAAAGACTCTGCCTGAATTTCTTTTAATACCTGAGAAAAGCTTTCATGCGTATTGATGCCTAATAAGTCTTTGCTTGTATCCTTAAATAAATGAGGATCGGTAATTTGTAATAATTTGACGATCTCACTCGCGAGTTCGCATTCAAATGTATTGCTCATGGGACTCCTATTGCCAGCGCTGCCGCAATTGGGCGTAATTTAATTGAAGCCATTGCAAGCCCATTACTGCAATGCCATTATCAATTTTGCCATTACACATCCATTGATAGGCTTGCTCACGTTTCACCACATGAACACGGATGTCTTCATTTTCTTCAGCTAAACCATGAAGTCCCTTGGCTTGCGAGCTATCTACTCGACCGACAAACAGATGAATACGCTCGACTACGCCACCCGGGCTATCCCATACACTTAAACAATGAGTAAGATCTTGAACTGATACACCAGCTTCTTCTTCACTTTCACGCAAAGCCACTTCTTCAGGTTGTTCACCCTCTTCGACCATGCCGGCGATCAATTCTAATAACCAAGGAGAACGAGCTGAACCAGGTTGATATGCACCAATACGTACTTGTTCCACTAAAACTACCGAATCTTCTTTCGGATCGTAAGCAATCACGGCAGAAGCGGCACCTTTGACCAACAACTCTCGTGTTACGACACCACTTTCGCCACCAGCAAAAAGCTTATGTTTAAACTGTACTTTCTTAAGTGTAAAAAAACCTTTATAAACAGTTTCTTCATTAAGAACTTCTATATCATGCTGACTAAACTGTTGAATTTCTGACATCATTACTCTCCTAGTATCGAGGTCGCATAATACTCCCATAAAAAAATAAAAAAAACTGAACCCTCTATTTTTTTGTCGAAACTTTGAAGCCGGTCACAAAAAAAGAAAACCTATGATGATTTCTTATTCATCATAGGTTTACATTAAAAATTTATTTAAATTAACAAACGCGGCTGGTTATTTCCCCATCTGCCACCTTCGTTTTAATGGTGTCGCCTGTTTTGACTTGTTTCACACTCACAATAGCATGTCCTTTGACATCTTCCGCGATGGAATACCCTCGCGCTAATACTTTTAATGGGCTTAATCCATCCAACTTGCCACACAATGTCGCTAATTTATTTTGACGTTCCGTGACTTGACGATTCGCCCCTAAATTTAACCGCACTTGTAACTGAGCTAAATATTGGGATTGTTTTTGCAATCGATAAGGCAACGGATTTTGTTTTAAGCGCGCTGAAAGTGCGGTCAATTTTTGCTGCGTTTTATCCATTTGGCGCTGCATCGCCAAGACTAAACGATGGTGTAATTGCGCCGTTTTGGCTTTTTGCATCAACAATTGATTTTGCGGATGTTGATTTTGCAAGCGTAAACGTAACTTTTGTAAACGTTGTTGTTGATGACTAAAAATGCGATCTAACGCCATCTCTAAGCGCTGTTGTTTATAGGCTAACTGTTGAAGTAATTCCTGCTGATTGCGACTCACTAACTCCGCCGCAGCAGAGGGGGTTGGTGCACGTAAATCAGCCACAAAATCGGCGATGGTGACATCGGTTTCGTGACCTACCGCACTGATAATGGGTAAATTAGAACGAAAAATCGCACGTGCCACTTCTTCTTCATTAAAGCACCAAAGATCTTCTAAAGAACCACCACCACGGCCGACAATCAATACATCCACTTCTTGACGTGCATTAGCGAGCTCAATCATTTGGACGATTTCAGCCGTTGCTTCTTTGCCTTGCACTGCCGTTGGATAAATCACTACTTTTAAACTGGGATCTCGGCGAGCTAAAATATGCAGAATATCTTGCAACGCTGCGCCAGTTGAAGAGGTCACAATACCCACCGCTTTAGCAAAGTCTGGCAAGCTTTTCTTCAAGTTTTGTGCAAACAACCCTTCAGCCGCCAATTTCATTTTTAGCACTTCAAATTGCTGTTGCAATAATCCTTCGCCAGCAGGGTGCATGGATTCAATAATCAGCTGATAATCACCGCGAGGTTCATATAAACTAACATTTGCCCGCACCAAGACCTGCATACCATTTTGCGGACGAAATCCCACCCGCAAATTTTTCATACGGAACATCGCACCGCGAACCTGGGCATTTTCATCTTTCAGCGTTAAATACCAATGCCCAGACACAGGCTGAGTGAAATTAGAAATCTCCCCTGTCAGCCAAATCTGTGAAAAATTCCCTTCTAGCATTTGGCGAGCGGCACTATTCAGTTGGGAAACAGAGTAAATGTTTTCAGACATTATTCAATCAACACCCAACCGTCGTCCAGCCAGTTACAAATCGAATCGAGCAATAATTCCATTGTACTTTCAGGATCTTCTGTATCATTCACTAAGTTGTTTAAGAATGCCCAATCTAGCGTTTCACCATCGGAAAGACGTTTCAATACTTCCGCTTCAATGACATTCACTTCATCTAACCATTCACCATTAGCATAAATGCGGAGCGGATTTTCGGTGTAAAGCAATTTGCAGTTATTGTCCTGCATTAATACACCTTGTTCCTCTTCTAAAATTGACCGCACTTCGTCAGGATCGGACATCTCATCGGATACTAACATTTCATAGCGACGTGAGCTCACTGTACTGGCTACTGCTTGTTTGAACAAGGTATCAAAGGCATCAGACTCTGCCAATTTCGCTAAGAATTGCTTTTTCATTGCTTGAATATTTTCATCTGCCAATTTGCCCGTACGCTGCTCTGCTTGCGTTAAGCGTAACGGTAATTGGAATTCGCTTAAATTCAATTCAGGATCTTGATGACAAAACGCTTTGTTCACGTTATCGAAAATGTCTGCTAAATTCGGATAACGCAAACCAAAAGAAAAGGTCAAACAATCATCTTCAGCCACACCATAATGCGACATGCGAGCCGGAATATAAAGAATATCGCCTGGATTCATGACTTCATCAATGACCAATTCGCCCATATCATCAAAAATACGAATCGGCTGATTCGGTTTAAATTCTGTGGAAGAATCACACCATTTACCTAACTGCCAACGACGGTGACCATAGCCCTGCACCAAGAACACATCATATTCGTCATAATGTTTACCAACGGAACCGCCTTTAGGTGCATAGGACACCATAATATCGTCACGTTGCCATTGTGGAATAAAGCCAAACTTATTCCAAAGCTGACCGAGTTCAGTGCTCCATTGTTCTAAATTTTGGACGAGCACCGACCATTTCTCGGGTACATCTGCAAAATCTTCTTCGGATAACGGACTGAAAAACACTTTCCAATTATCATCTGAAAAGGTTTTTACTAAACGCGCCGTCACATCTTCGCCTTGTGCTAATTCGATGATATCGTCAGGCTCAAATTGACCAACAATTTCAGGCAAACCATTACGAATAATTAATGGTTTTTTCTGCCAATAATCACGCAGGAAAATTTCAGGGGTAATGCCATCAGGCAGACAATATTGGTTGGAAAGTGCGGTCATTTTTTTACTCCTTTTCCTGTTTTTCTTGTTGAGCTTTTTCTTGTGCGGCTTTGGCTTGCTCTGCTGCACGTTTACGACGAATTTCTTTCGGATCCGCTAACAATGGACGGTAAATTTCAATACGATCACCATCTTTTAACTGATCGTTTAGTTTTGCTGGACGGGAATAAATTCCTACTTTATTCTCGCGCAAATCAATCTCGGTAAACTGTTGTAAAATGCCCGATTGTAAAATAGCCGTTTGGATCATCGTGCCTTCATCCACTTTGAAGGACTTCAAATAATAACGATCCGGCAAGGCATAGGCGATTTCAATATTAATTTGGTTCATGTCTTATTCTGTCTTGATGAGTTTTCCGTTATTATAGCGGAAAAGTGCGGTCAATATTAACGATAAAATCAGGAGTTCATCATGAATTGGGTATTTTTTGCCATTGGTTCAGCCTTTTTTGCTGGACTTACCGCTATTTTAGGCAAATTAGGGGTAGAAGGCATTAACAGCAATCTCGCGACCTTTATCCGCACAATTGTGGTTTTACTCGTTACAGCGGGTATCATTAGCGCCCGCAATGAATGGCAACTACCACAACATATTGCCGCAAAACCATTTACCTTTTTAATTCTTTCTGGTGTTGCTACAGGCCTATCTTGGCTTTGTTATTATCGTGCGTTGCAAATGGCGCCCGCCTCTTGGGTTGCGCCCATTGATAAACTCAGTGTCGTGATTGCCATTATTTTAGGTGTTGTATTGTTAGGCGAACCCTTAAGTATGAAATTAGTCATAGGAAGTCTATTAATTCTCTCAGGTGTTTTAGTCTTAGCCTTATAGATTGAGAAATTAGCCCTTTTTCGCTACAATACGCCACTATTTTTATTCAAGTATAAAACTATGTCTGAAATTAAACTCATCGTGGGGCTGGGAAACCCTGGCGATAAATATGCGGAAACCCGCCACAATGCAGGTGAATGGCTGATTGAGCGTTTGGCTCGTCGCTTTAATGTTTCGCTTAATGCAGAAAATAAATTCTTCGGTTATGTAGGAAAAACACTGATTAACGGCAAAGAAGTCCGTTTTTTAGTGCCAACGACGTTTATGAATTTAAGCGGAAAAGCAGTGGGTGCACTTGCTAATTTTTATCGCATCAAGCCAGAAGAAATTTTAGTGCTACACGATGAATTAGACTTACCGCCGGGCACCGTAAAATTAAAACAAGGTGGTGGACATGGCGGACACAATGGTTTAAAAGATATCGTGGCTCAGCTTGGTAACAGCAACAATTTCTATCGTTTACGCATTGGCATTGGGCATCCTGGACACCGTGATTTAGTTTCAGGTTTTGTGCTTAACAAACCTGCGCCTGCAGAAAGAGAAGCACTCGATAAAGCGTTAGACGAAGCCACCGATTGCATTGAATTGCTTTTCAAAGAAGGCATGGTGAAAGCCACCAATCGCTTAAACAGTTTTAAAATTTAACTCAAAAGTGCGGTGAAAAAACACCATAAATTTTAACCGCACTTACGCTTACAATAAGGAAAACATCATGGGATTTAAATGTGGTATCGTTGGTTTGCCAAACGTCGGTAAATCTACCCTTTTTAATGCATTAACCAAAGCCGGTATCGAAGCGGCAAACTATCCGTTCTGTACAATCGAACCAAATACTGGCGTGGTACCAATGCCAGATCCGCGTTTAGATGCGTTAGCGGAAATTGTTAAACCTGAGCGCGTATTACCCACCACCATGGAGTTTGTGGATATCGCTGGTTTGGTTGCGGGTGCAAGTAAAGGTGAAGGCTTAGGTAATAAATTCCTAGCTAACATCCGTGAAACTGATGCAATTGGTCATGTTGTTCGTTGTTTTGAAAATGATGACATCGTGCACGTTGCGGGTAAGATCGATCCATTAAGCGATATCGAAACCATCAATACCGAATTAGCCCTTGCTGACTTAGATAGCTGCGAACGTGCTATTCAACGTTTACAAAAACGAGCTAAAGGTGGCGATAAAGACGCAAAATTTGAGCTGTCTGTGATGGAAAAAATCCTTCCTGTACTTTCTGAAGCAGGCATGATTCGTTCTGTTGAGTTAGATAAAGATGAATTATTGGCGATTAAAAGCTATAACTTCCTCACATTAAAACCAACCATGTACATTGCGAACGTAAATGAAGACGGTTTTGAAAATAACCCATATTTAGACAAAGTACGTGAGTTTGCAGAAAAAGAAGGCTCTGTTGTGGTGCCTGTATGTGCAGCGATTGAAGCTGAAATTGCGGAACTTGATGACGACGAAAAAATCGAATTCTTACAAGATCTTGGCATTGAAGAACCTGGCTTAAACCGTGTAATTCGTGCAGGTTATGCTTTATTAAATCTTCAAACCTACTTCACTGCGGGCGTGAAAGAAGTGCGCGCATGGACGGTTTCAGTTGGTGCAACCGCCCCTAAAGCAGCCGCTGTAATCCATACTGACTTTGAAAAAGGCTTCATCCGTGCAGAAGTAATTGCTTACGATGACTTCATCCAATTCAAAGGTGAAAACGGTGCAAAAGAAGCGGGTAAATGGCGCTTAGAAGGTAAAGACTACATCGTCCAAGATGGTGATGTTATGCACTTCCGCTTTAACGTATAAAAACACTTCAGACCGCATAACTATGCGGTCTTTTTGTATTTATAAAAGGAAAAAATAATGTCGGATAAATTAAATCAACTTATCGAATTGTTAAAATTAGAAAAAATTGATGATCTTATCTTTCGCGGAGCCTGTGAAGACTTAGGTTTTCGCCAAGTGTTTGGTGGCCAAGTCGTGGCACAATCGCTTTCTGCCGCGATGCAAGTTGCACCACCTGAGCGAGTACTCCATTCCTGCCATGCTTACTTTTTAGCGCCTGGCGACAGTCAATACCCGATTATTTATGATGTAGAAACCTTACGTGAAGGACGCAACTTTTCTGCATTACGCGTAAAAGCCATTCAGCATAAAAATGTGATTTGTCATGTCACTACTTCATTTCAAGTACCCGAAGAAGGCTTTGACCATCAATCAGCCATGCCACAAGTGCCGGGGCCAGAACAATGTATTGATGAGCACGAAATCATGTTAAAAGTGGCGCAGACTTTGCCTGAAAGCTTAAGTGAAAAATTTGCCCAAGAACGACCATTTCAGATTCATAGCCGATATTTGAACAATCCATTTAATGGGCAAAAACTGCCGCCAGAACAATATGCTTGGTTTAAAACCAATGGAGAAGCTCCACTAGATTTGCAGACACAACAATGTCTCTTGGCCTATTTTTCTGATTTTCACTGTATTTTGACCGCACTTCACCCACATGGGAAAGGCTTTTTACAGAAAGGGATGAAAGTGGCTACAATCGACCACAGCATTTGGTTCCACCGCCCTTTCAATTTAAATAATTGGCACTTACATGCCATTGAAAGTAACAATGCTTTTGCCGGACGTGGTTTAGCGAGAGGACAAATTTTTGCTGCAGATGGCACACTAATTGCCACCACACAGCAGGAAGGTTTAATTCGTTATCAAGAATAACCGCACGTTAAAACCAGGTGCAGACTACCCTTCGTAACCAATATCTTCTAAAGTTGGGTTTTCTGCGCCTTGTTTGGCTAATTCATCACAAATTTCATTTTCACGATGACCTGAATGGCCTTTCACCCACTGCCAATCAATGTTATGGGTTTGAATCGCCTGATCTAATGCAATCCATAAATCCTGATTTTTTACCGCTTTGCCCGTGCTGGCTTTCCAATTGTTTTTCTTCCAATTGTAAATCCATTGTGTAATGCCATTTTTCATATATTGGCTGTCGCTATAAAGCGTCACATGGCAAGGCTCTTTCAAGCTATTTAAAGCCTCAATCACTGCTCGTAATTCCATGCGATTATTGGTGGTTTTGAAATACCCTTTTGAAATATGTTTTTCATGCTGTTTATAGCGCAGGACAATCCCTATGCCACCGGCTCCCGGATTGCCAAGGCAAGATCCATCCGTAAAAATTTCAATCTGTTTTTGCATAACTAATTCGAGCTTGTGTAAAATAGGCAGTATTTTAAAGGAAACAAATAGGTAGAACAATGATAAATCCGGATCGCCAAATTGTACTGGATACTGAAACCACCGGTATGAACCAAATTGGTGCGCATTACGAAGGACATTGCATTATTGAAATTGGTGCCGTGGAAATGATCAACCGTAAATATACGGGCAATAATTTTCATATTTATATTAAACCGGATCGTTTGGTTGATCCTGATGCTATTAAAGTTCACGGTATTACGGATGAAATGCTGGCGGATAAACCGGATTTCAAAACGATTGCACAAGACTTTATTGAATACATTCGTGGTGCCGAACTGCTGATTCATAATGCGCCCTTCGACGTGGGCTTTATGGACTATGAATTCCGTAAACTTGGATTAGATATCAAAACGACTGACATTTGCCTCGTCACCGATACGTTGCAAATGGCGCGCCAAATGTATCCAGGGAAACGTAATAGCTTAGATGCGTTGTGTGATCGTTTAGGCATTGATAACAGCAAACGCACACTCCACGGCGCGTTACTGGATGCGGAGATTTTGGCCGACGTTTATTTATCCATGACGGGCGGTCAAACCAGTCTATTTGATGAAGATCATGCGGATAGTTCAATTATCCAAGCTGGTGCTAATATGCAAGATCTTCAAAGTGCGGTCAATTTTTCGCAGAATTTAAAAGTGTTGCAACCCACTGATGATGAACTCCAAGCCCATTTGGATTTCCTTAAATTGGTCAATAAAAAAAGCGATGGCAAATGTTTTTGGTCTATTCGTACGGGGGATGAAACCTCACATTAATCGGTTATCTATTAATCAGATAAACATAAAAAAGAAAAAAAAGATTGACGGTTTTAACGTTCATCATTATTATACCCAGCACTTAGCGGAGTGGTAGTTCAGCTGGTTAGAATACCTGCCTGTCACGCAGGGGGTCGCGGGTTCGAGTCCCGTCCATTCCGCCAATTTAAAACTTGTCTTAATATACTTACGGAGTGGTAGTTCAGCTGGTTAGAATACCTGCCTGTCACGCAGGGGGTCGCGGGTTCGAGTCCCGTCCATTCCGCCAATTAAGCCGAGATAATGAAGCACCAGAAGGTGCTTTTTTTATGCCCGAATTTTACCTGCCAGCCAACATTCGCTATAATTAACCAAATTTACACTTTACAGAGATATTTTTATGACAACTCCTGTCGTTGCCTTAGTGGGTCGCCCAAACGTAGGTAAATCCACCCTATTCAACCGTTTAACCCGTACTCGTGATGCGCTTGTCGCAGACTTCCCTGGTTTAACCCGAGATCGTAAATACGGTCATGCCAATATTTCTGGCTATGATTTCATTGTGATCGATACCGGCGGTATTGATGGCACTGAAGAAGGCGTTGAAGAAAAAATGGCGGAACAATCCTTATTAGCGATTGAAGAAGCCGATGTAGTGCTTTTCTTAGTGGATGCGCGTGCAGGTTTAACGGCTGCAGACATTGGCATTGCCAATTACTTACGCCAACGTACTAATAAAACAACCGTGGTTGTAGCAAATAAAACTGACGGTATTGATGCAGACTCACACTGTGCGGAATTCTATCAATTAGGCTTAGGTGAAATTGAACAAATTGCCGCATCACAAGGCCGTGGCGTAACTCAATTAATGGAGCAAGTACTTGCACCTTTAGCGGAAAAATTACAAGAAAACGAAGCAGAAAATGACCGCACTTCTGATGAAGAAGAAAAAGATGAATGGGATCACGAATTTGACTTCGATTCAGAAGAAGATACTTCATTAATTGATGAAGCATTAGACGAAGAGCTTGAAGAAGAACAAGATAAAAATATCAAAATTGCGATTGTAGGCCGTCCAAACGTCGGTAAATCGACATTAACCAATCGTATTTTAGGTGAAGATCGCGTGGTGGTTTACGACATGCCAGGCACAACACGTGACAGTATCTACATTCCAATGGAACGCGATGGGCAACAATACACCTTGATTGATACAGCAGGTGTGCGTAAACGTGGTAAAGTGCATTTAGCCGTTGAGAAATTCTCTGTCATCAAAACATTACAAGCGATTCAAGATGCAAACGTGGTATTACTCACAATTGATGCGCGTGAAAACATTTCAGACCAAGATCTCTCTCTACTTGGCTTTATCTTAAATGCAGGACGCTCGCTCGTGATCGTCGTGAATAAATGGGATGGCTTAGATCAAGATGTGAAAGATCGCGTCAAATCTGAATTAGATCGCCGTCTTGATTTCATCGACTTTGCTCGTGTGCATTTTATTTCTGCTTTACACGGCAGTGGCGTGGGTAATCTTTTTGATTCGATTAAAGAAGCTTATGCTTGTGCGACGCAAAAAATGACGACGTCCCTTCTCACCCGTATTTTACAAATGGCAACGGATGAGCATCAACCACCAATGATTGGCGGTCGTCGTATTAAATTAAAATATGCTCACCCAGGTGGTTATAACCCACCAATTATCGTGGTGCATGGTAACCAAATGGATAAATTACCGGATTCATACAAACGTTATTTATCTAATTATTATCGTAAGAGTTTGAAAATTATTGGTTCGCCAATCCGCTTGCTATTCCAAGAAGGTTCAAACCCATTCGCGGGTAGAAAAAATAAACTCACACCAAACCAATTACGTAAACGTAAGCGTTTAATGAAGTTTATCAAAAAAGCGAAACGCTAATCTTAACAAACAAAGAGCGGTCAAAAATCACTGTGAATTTTGACCGCTCTTTTTATTGAAAAATAAATTATTCGTCTATAACCACTTTGCCAATATAGCCTAGATTACGATAACGTTGAGCATAATCAATACCATAGCCGACAACAAATTCATCCGGAATAGAAAAACCAATCCATTCAACCGGTACTTCCACTTCTCGGCGAGAAGGTTTATCTAATAAGGTACAAATCGCCAAGCTTGCAGGATCGCGTAAATTTAAAATGCTGCGCACTTTTTCGAGGGTATAACCTGTATCAATAATATCCTCAACAATCAGCACGTGTTCATTGCGAATATCGCCCTCGAGATCTTTCGAAATTTTCACATCGTGATTACTTGTCATCCCTGCGCCATAACTTGATGTGGTCATAAACTCCACTTCTACCGGTAATTTTAATTCACGCACGAGATCGGCCATGAACATAAATGAACCACGTAAAAGCCCAACAACAATCAGTTTATCGATGGCTTGTTGTTGATAAAAATGCGTAATTTCTGCACCAAGTTCAGTAATGCGGCTACGAACATCCGCTTCTGAAATTAAAATATCGACGTGGTGTTTTTTCATGGTCTTTCCTTTTTAATTTAATCGTTTGCGTATTCTACAATAAAAAAGGCTGAAGTTTAAACCTTCAGCCTTTTTAACCCTAACGAATTTACTTTCTACTCTACCTGTTGGAGCAATCTGCAATCGCTGCTAAACAGATGTGCGTATAGTAGCAGAAAGAAATTACATGTCAATAAGAATTATTATCATTTTAAAAAATTTATTAATTTCCTGAAATTTTCATCTTATCTAACAAGATTGAACCTGTTTGAATATTGGAGCGATGTTCAATATCATCTGCTACTGCCACAATATTTTTCAACATATCCTGTAATTGACCGGCAATGGTAATTTCTGCAACTGGATACTGGATTTCACCATTCTCCACCCAGAAGCCTGCTGCGCCACGGGAATAATCCCCCGTCACAATATTTACGCCTTGCCCCATGACATCTGTCACCAATAAACCGGTGCCCATTTGACGTAAAAGTGCGGTCAATCCGCCCGTTAAATTTGGTTTCACGAGCCAGTTGTGAATACCGCCTGCATGACCGGTACTTTGCATGCCCATTTTTCTACCGCTGTAACTGGTGAGCAAATAGGTTTGCAATAAGCCATCTTGAATAATTTCAAGATCCTGTGTTCGCACCCCTTCGCTATCAAAAGGCGTGGAGGCTAAACGTTTTAACAAATGCGGACGCTCACTAATTTGGAACCAATCTGGCAATACTTGTTTTCCAAGATGATCGAGCAAGAAACTGGATTTACGATATAAGCTGCCGCCACTAATCGCGCCCGTTAAATGAGAGATCAATCCTGTTGCCACATCATTTAAGAAAATCACCGGCACTTCACGTGTCGTTAATTTTTGTGGATTTAAACGCGCAATCACTTTTTTTGCACAATTCTGTCCTACCCAATCCGCTGGAGAAAGCGCATCAAACTCACGTGAAACTGTATATTCGTAGTCATTTTCAAGTTGATCTAGCTCGCCACCAATCACCGAACAAGATAAAGAATAACGGCTAGATAAGTAACTTTGTAACATGCCATGTGTATTACCATAAACACGCACACCAGTATGCGAATTAAAGCTTGCGCCATTACTATTCACAATTTTAGCATCGTATTCCAACGCTGATTTTTCAGCTTCTAAAGCTAATTTTGTAGCCTGTTCGACATCAACATTTGCACTATGATAAAGCGCTAAATCGGGTGCTTCAAAAGCCATTAGTTCTTTATCGGCTAGCCCTGTGCAATCATCTGGTGAAGTATATTTTGCAATAGCAAGTGCTGCTTCAACGGTATTTTTAATCGCTTCTTCACTTAAGTCTGAGGTAGAAGCATTGCCTTTTTGTTGGCCTAAATAAACAGAAATGCCTAATGCCCCATCATTAGTAAATTCAACATTTTCAATCTCTTGCAGACGGGTTGAAACCGATAAACCACTCACTTTTGTCACACCGACTTCAGCGGTTGCCCCCGCTTTCTGCGCGGTTTCAATCGCAAAACTGACTGCATCACGCAATGTTTGCTCTTGAGATTTTAAAAGTGCGGTTAAATTTTCTGCTGTTTTCATGGTAATTATCCTATTAAAAATTTGCACCATTTTATCTTATTTTGAAAGTTTATGCTAAAATGCACCAAATTTTTCATAAGGTAATAGAATGGCAAAACGTAAGAAAAAAGAAGCCTTTGATTGGGAAGATGAAGACCAAGAAGAGATTATTTGGGTAAGTAAAAGTGAAATCAAACGCGACGCTGAGGATTTAAAACAACTCGGGGAGAAATTGGTGAACTTAACCAAAGCAAATCTGACTAAGGTTCCACTAGACGATAGCTTGAAAGATGCCATTGAATTAGCACAACGCCTGCAAAAAGAGGCGCGTCGTCGCCAATTGCAATATATTGGTAAGCTCTTACGCTCAATTGATGCAGAGCCTATTCGTGAAGCTTTAGAAAAAATTGAAAACAAACATAATCAACAACAAGCGATGCTGCATAAGTTGGAAATCTTACGTGATGAATTAGTTGCGAAAGGTGATGTAGCACTGACTGATTTGTTAAATGAGCATCCTTCTGCAGATCGCCAACAATTACGTAATTTGATTCGTGCAGCACAGAAAGAGAAGGAACAAAATAAGCCATCAAAAGCTTATCGCGAGATTTATCAGATCTTAAAAACACTCATTTTAGAAGACTAAAATACGGCTATTTTTGACCGCACTTTGTGTCAAAAAAGTGCTATGATTAGTTACCCTTTTAAGAAGGAAAGAACGTTATTTATGAATATTCGTTGGAATATTATTTTAGGTGTCATCGCCTTGGCTTTATTAGGCTGGTATTATTCGCTTAATCAAGATCATGGCGATTTACAAAGCCTAATCAAAAAGCCTGATAGCCCAGAATACGTCGGTAATAAAATGGAAACGACTGTATTCTCGCCAGAAGGAAAAAAACAATATCTCGCGATTTCCGATAAGGTGGAATATTACACACAAGACGGTCATACGGATTTTATTTCGCCATTAGTCTATCTTTTTGATGTCTCTTTAGATAATAAAGACAAAGATACGAAAACCGATAAAATTCAATTAGAAAAACAAAATTGGAAGCTTAGCGCGAAAAAAGCAAAATTAACTAAAGATCAAATGCTCTATCTTGAAGGCGGCGTGGTTGCCGAGAGCCTTGATCCTTTATCTCGCCTGCAACGTGTTGAGACCGAAGCGGCCGTGATTAATTTAAAAACACAAGACATTACTTCCGATACACAAGTAAAAATTAACGGATTAAACTTTAACTCAAGTGGATTGAAGTTGGTCGGAAATTTACGTCAGCAAGTTGCAACTCTAAAGGAACAGGTAAAAACATATTATGAAATCAACAAACAATAAAATTCTGCTTTTAACAGCATTAATGATGACTTCCTTATCTGCTTTTGCGTTAAAAGACGATACCAATAAACCGATTAATATTGTCTCAGATAATCAATCTTTAGATATGGAAAACAGCGTAGTAACCTTTACGGATAACGTTGTGATTACACAAGGTTCCATTTTAATTAAAGCCAATAAAGTAGTTATTACTCGTCCGCCAGAAAATTCAGGTAAAAAAGAAACCGTCGAAGCCTTTGGTAGCCCTGTTACCTTCCACCAGCAACTTGATGATGGTAAGCCTGTTGATGGTAAAGCGAATAAAGTTCACTACGATTTAGGCACTGAATTCTTAACATTAACCGGTAATGCTGAATTAAAACAATTGGATAGCAAAATTAACGGTGAACGCATCACTTATGATGTGAAAAAACAACAGTTAAAAGCCAATGGTAATGGAAAATCACGTGTGCAAACCGTCTTAATTCCGACCCAATTACAACAAAAAGGTAAAAAATAACCGATGTCTGTATTACAAGCTGAATTTCTCGCAAAAAGTTACAAGAGCCGAAAAGTGGTTTCTGATGTGAGTTTAACCGTAAACTCCAATGAAATTGTTGGCTTACTTGGTCCTAATGGTGCGGGTAAAACTACTACTTTCTATATTGTGGTGGGTCTAGTACGTCACGATCAAGGTAAGATTACTATTGACGGCGATGATATTAGCGTATTACCTATGCATGAACGTGCTCGTCGAGGAATTGGCTATTTACCACAAGAAGCCTCTATTTTCCGCCGTTTAACGGTATATGAAAATCTTATGGCGGTATTAGAAATTCGTAAAGATCTCACTGCTGAGCAGCGCAGAGAGAGAGCGGATGAGTTAATTGATGAGTTCAATATTGGCCATATTCGTGATAGCCTAGGACAATCTCTTTCTGGTGGTGAACGTCGTCGTGTGGAAATTGCACGCGCCCTAGCAGCAAATCCAAAATTTATTTTATTAGATGAACCTTTTGCGGGTGTAGACCCAATTTCAGTCACGGATATTAAGAAAATCATCACGGATCTCCGTAATCGTGGCTTAGGTGTGTTGATTACCGACCATAACGTACGCGAAACCCTTGATGTCTGTGAACGAGCTTACATTGTTGGCGAAGGGAAAATTATCGCGACCGGCACACCGGAAGAAGTCATGAATGATGAGCACGTTAAACGTGTCTATTTAGGCGAACAATTTAAACTATAACCTATGAAATTTACGACTCTGCTCTCCCCTGATGATATTCGTCAGGGGGTTGCTTTTTCTAGCAAGAAACGATTATTTGAATCTATTGCCACTTTCGTTGTGGAAAAACTTCACTCTGAAAATGGTGAACAAGCTTGTTTTGAATGTTTATTTGAACGAGAAAAATTAGGTAATTCAGGATTAGGCAATGGTGTCGCCATGCCTAAAGCTAAGTTACCTGCTACTGTGTCAGATAAGATCCTGACGGTATTTATGCAATTAGAAACGCCTGTCGAATATGATGCCGCCGATAATAAACTGGTGGATATCGTTTTTGCTGTGCTCGTACCCGAAAATCACTGCCAAGAATATATTCCTGTTCTGGCAGAAATCAATGAAAAATTAACTGATAAAAACTTAATTAAACAACTTCGTTCAGCGCAAAGTACGGATGAAATTTGGCAAATTTTTGAATGTGCCGATCATTCAGAGGAATCTGAAGACGACACAAATTTAGATAATATTGCACCTCAAGAGGTATAACCTACCAACCATAAGGAATCACGCAGATGGAAATTATTATTATCAGCGGTCGCTCCGGAGCTGGGAAATCTGTCGCATTACGAGCCTTGGAAGATATGGGCTATTATTGCGTGGATAACCTTCCTCTCAATTTACTTCCTCAACTCACGCAGATTCTTGCTAACACTCAATCGGCTGTTGCAATCAGCCTTGATATTCGAAATCTTCCTCATTCCAGTGCTGATTTAGACAAAATTTTGACTGATATTCAAGCCTCTTATTCCGTCAAAATCATCTTTCTAGACAGCGATCGTAGTACACTTATTCGCCGTTACAGCGATTCACGTCGTCTTCATCCACTTTCGGCACAAGATCTCCCGCTTGAATCAGCGATTGATTTAGAGTATCAACAACTTGAGCCTTTAATTCAACATGCTAATTTTATTATTGATACTGCGCCACTTTCCACTCATGCGTTATCTGAACGTTTAAGAGAAGTTTTACGCGGTAATACAGATAAAGAACTTAAGATCGTGGTTGAATCGTTTGGCTTTAAATATGGCATTCCACTTGATGCGGATTATGTCTTTGATGTGCGTTTTCTGCCTAACCCGCACTGGAACCCAGAACTGCGCCCAATGACGGGGCTTGATGAACCTGTTGCACAATTTTTACTTGCGCATGATGAGGTGAATAATTTTATCTACCAAACACGCAATTACATTGAAACGTGGTTACCGATGTTAGAGCAAAATAACCGAAGCTATCTCACTATTGCCATTGGTTGTACGGGTGGTAAACATCGTTCTGTTTATATCGCTCAACAAATTGGAGAATATTTCCAAGCTAAAGGTAAGGATGTGAAAATTCAGCATAAATCCTTGGAAAAGAACAAAAAGAATTAATCAAACCATAAAAAAACGCAGCGACCAGCTGCGTTTTTTGTTAAACCACATACTGCTCAAAAATCTCTGACAAATGTGTAATTAACGTTTCTTTTCCAGCCACGGTTTCATGCTGCCAAACCTGCAATAGCACATCTGGCGTAAATAATCGTGATGCCTGTTCAGCTAAAGGTAAATAGCTAATATGCCAAGGCTCTCGACCTATTTTTTTACCTTCTGGCTGACTGATAAATGGCAAAGCAAAATCAAAGTGCGGTAGATTTTCAGTAAGAAATTCACTAAGCTCAAAAAAATACCCCCCCTTTTCATATTCCCAAGGTTCAAGTTGTAAAGATTGACCTTGAGGCAAAAGATCAGGATCAAAAATATCGACTTCTGTACCCCAATGATGACGACTGCCACCTGGAAGCGCTGACCAACGTAAAATGGCTTGTGCTTTTTGCCAATCATCTAACGATGCTAAATCTAATGGATTTCCCGCATCATCATGAACCTTGCGTTCACCGTTAAATTTACCGTTCCAAATGAGTTGTTGACGTTCAAAATCACGAAAGCTACTCGCGGGTTGCAAATTAAAGCCATTTTTGACCGCGATTTGCTGCAATCCTTGAAATGCTTTCATTGCCTCAGCTTGCAAAAAATGATTTGGAGAATGAGGTGTAGGCAAATTGATCAAATGTTCACGAGATTTGCCGGTTAACATTTCGGGCGTTAATTTCATCTTACTTGTCCAATAAATTCACTAACATTTGATAATAAATTTGACCGCACTTTGCAAGATCATCAACGTTTACACATTCATTCACTTTATGAATCGTTGCATTAAGTGGCCCAAATTCCACAACTTCAGCGCCCATCAATGCAATAAAACGCCCGTCAGAGGTACCACCGCCAGTTTCTGCTTGTGGTGTAATACTGGTTGTTTGCTTAATTGCTGTCGTTAATGCATCTAATAATTTGCCCGGTTTCGTTAAAAATGGTTTACCCGATAAATTCCAATCCATACGGTATTTCAAGGCATGCTTTTCGAGCATTTCTGCCACTTTCTGCTTAATAATTTCGTCTGTAACTTCCGTACAATAACGTAAATTGAATTGCACATAAAGCTCACCAGGGATGACATTATTACTCCCTGTACCCGCATGAATATTTGCAATTTGTAAACTGGTCGGCGGGAAAAATTCGTTACCATTATCCCATTGATAGGTGGTTAATTCCTGCAAGAAAGGGGCGGCTTTATGAATTGGGTTTTCCGCTAAATGAGGATAAGCCACATGGCCTTGAATACCTTGTATGTAGAGATTACCTGTAATCGAACCACGACGACCATTTTTGACTACATCGCCTAATGTTTTTGAACTAGACGGCTCGCCCACCATGCAATAAGTGATTTTCTCACCGCGGGCCATTAAGGTTTCGACAACACGTACCGTGCCATCTTTCGCGGCAGCCTCTTCGTCAGAAGTAATCAACAAAGCAATCGTTCCATTATGATTTGGATTGGCTTTCACATATTTTTCCGTTGCTACAATCATCGCTGCCAATGAGCCCTTCATATCGGCAGCACCACGACCATAAAGCATATCATCCACAATTTCGGCAGAAAACGGCGGATAAGTCCATTGCGCTTCATCTCCGGTCGGCACCACATCGGTATGCCCAGCAAAGGCGATAACCGGCTCACTACTACCATGCTTCGCCCATAAATTTAACGTATCGTTAAAAGGCATCCATTCAATTTGAAAGCCGAGTTTTTCCAAACGCTCAGCAATCATTTGCTGACAACCTTCATCATTTGGGCTAATAGAGGGGCGATGAATTAATGCTTGTGCAAGCTCAATAGTTTTTTGTTTCATAATATTCAGTGACGACTAAAAGTGCGGTCTAATTTAACAAAATTTTCCTTCAATTTAAATCTGTTCAAATAAAAAACGGATAACCTCGTTATCCGTTTTTATTAGTTTATGAAGAATCCTAGAATTGAACTTGCAAACGTAACCAATATTGACGTCCAGGCTCGTTCACTCGAACAGTTTGAAGTCCCGCTGAAGGATCTGCGCCTTTACTTACAAATTCTGCATAGGATTTATTAAATAAGTTATCAATTCCGCCCTGCAAAGTGGCATATTTATTAATTTTCCACCCTGTATTAAAGGATAAGGTTCCAAAGCCTGCTGAAGCGCCAATGTCCTGCCCAATAATGTTGCCTTGTCCTGTTGCATAGCGTTTTTGTGCCGAAACCACTCGCCATAATACTCCAGCACTCAAGGTTTCATTATCCCAAGTTAATGAGTTTTTCCATTCTAATGGTGGTGTTTGAGCAAGTGGACGGTCGTCCGTGCGATTTTTACCATAGGTATAAGCCAGACTACTACCGATTTCCCAGTGACGTGCAAATTTCCATTTACCTTCAATTTCGCCACCTAATCGAGTTGCCTTGATATTACGAGCCGAGACATCTTTACCTACTCGTTCTAACATAATGAAATCGTGGACATCACTACCAAATAACGATACAGAAAAATCAAAGGTGTCATTCTTCCACATCAATGATTGAGATTGTAACAATACTGTAATGAATCTTATTCTTATTAAGTGCAAAAGGCAAGGTTAAAAGATGACTATTTACTTATGCATTTCTGGTAAACATACTACTGCCAGCACCAATTGAACTATCCCCAAAATAGTACAAGGAAGGCCTAATAAAAAATAAGTGCCTATAATTGTATCAATAGTGCTATCCCAGTTTAAATCAACAAAATGCAAAAATAATCCGACAATAATAGGGATTAAAAAAGGCATAAAAAATGCCACCAATAAATACCGCCCATAATAGCGACTTGCTTTTTCCTGAGTGATGTAAAAAACAAACGTTGTTATCGCACTAGGTATAAATACGATAAAAAAAGTATAAAAAAATACCCATACCACCTCATCTGATGAGCCGCGATCCATTGAAGCAAGAAATAAATCAACGACGGCAGCGCATAATAATGCAATAAAAAAACTCCCAATAAAAAAACGTCGTATGGCTTTTTGCTGTTCACTTTGTTGTTCATTATTCATTTTTATATTTCCTTTCAAATAAAATTAATAGCTCCAATAAGCAGAAAAAAACCTCCAGCTTTAATAAAGAATAAGGTTAAGCGGTTTTACTGTGCGTCCCATATTTTTATAAAACACGCTTGTGCTAACACCAGTTGAGCTACTCCTAATATACCACAAGGAATACTGTACCCTAGATAATTCGCTACAAGCATATCAATAGCATCATGCCAACGGTTTAAATAAATCAAATCGAATAATGTGGTCAGGATCGGAATTAAAAAGAACGGCATCAAAAGTGCCAGTAAAAAATACCGACAATAGTAGCTACTTGCTTTTTCCTGAGTGATGTAAAAAACAAACGTTGTAATCGCACTAGGTATAAATACGATAAAAAAAGTATAAAAAAATATCAATACCACCTCATCTGAGCTGGGAGTCATTAAAGTAATAAATAAATAACCGAGGGCTGCGCATACTAATGCAATAAAAAAACTCCCAATAAAAAAACGTCGTATGGCTTTTTGCTGTTCATTTTGTTGTTCATTATTCATTTTTATATTTCCTTTCAAATAAAATTAATAACTCTAATAAGCAGTAAGAAAGTCTCCAACCTTTAATAAAAGGCAAGGTTAAAAAATTATTGTGCATTATGCATTTATGGCAAGCATATGGCTGCCAATACCAGTTGAACTACTCCCAATATACAAGCCAAAATACCGTGCGTTAGATAATACTCTACAAGCGTATCAATAGCATCATGCCAACTGTTTAAATAAATCAAATCGAATAATGTGGCCAAGAGCGGAATTAAAAAAGGCGGCATCAAAAGTGCCAGTAACAAATACCGCGAATAGTAGCTACTTGCTTTTTCCTGAGTGATGTAAAAAACAAACGTTGTAATCGCACTAGGTATAAATACGATAAAAAAAGTATAAAAAAATACCCATACCACGTCATCTGATGAGCTGCCATCCATTGAAGCAAGAAATAAATCAACGACGGCAGCGCATACTAATGCAATAAAAAAACTTCCAATAAAAAAACGTCGTATGGCTTTTTGCTGTTCACTTTGTTGTTCATTATTCATTTTTATATTTCCTTTTTTAATCAAAATTAGTAGTTCTAATAAGTAGATAAACAAGTAAAAATAAATTCTCTACTTTAGTACTACTTAAATACTGCAATATATTCTTTTTCGTTGAAGCCAATCAATGCCTTACCATCTTGCAGAATAATCGGGCGTTTGATTAACGTTGGATTTTCAGCTAATACGGAAAGTGCGGTAGATTTCGAGAGTGTATTTTTCACATTTTCATCAAGATTACGCCAAGTCGTACTACGTTTATTGACTAAATTTTCCCAACCAAATTGAGCTTCTGCTTGTTGTAAGAATTGAGTATCTAATCCATCCACACGATAATCATGTAATTTATGTTGAATATTATGTTCAGTTAGCCACTTCAATGCTTTTTTTACTGTATCACAGTTTTTAATGCCATAAACGATAATCATATTCTCACCTCTAAAAACAAAAAATCCTCAATTCATTTAGAACGAGGATTTTAACTGCTACATGAATTAATCACAAATAGATTAGCCCGATACAAATTTTCACATCCAAAAGAAAAAGTGCGGTGAAAATCAACCGCACTTTTCAAAAGGGAAATTAGAATTCGTAACCTACACCCACTTTAGCGCCATAGTTATTCACTTTAGTATCGTCAAAGCTACCTAAACGGTTATATTCTAAACCACCGTTTGCATACACTTTTTCTGCTAATTTGTATTTAGCACCCGCAACTACGCCATAACCCACTTTGGTTTCAGAAGAGCTTTTATAGCGTTGATCCGCACGCTCTTCAAATTTGAAACGGTTTGCCGCAAGACGAGCACCAACATAAGGTTCAATTTGAGAATTGGTATCGAAGTCATAGAATACTGTCGCACCTAAACCTTGAACTTTAGTACCTTGGAAGTTGCCGTGATGAGTATAATCACCTGCTACACGCATATTACCTAATTTGTAACCTACTGCAACACGAGGTTCAACTTTAGTTTTGCTTGAACCACCATTGCTTAATTTAGTTCTTGAAAGACCTAGATCACCTTCTGCATATAAACCTGCGTTTGCTGTTGAAGCAACCGCTAATGCACCGACAACGATAGCTAATAATGATTTTTTCATTGGATAACCCCTGTTATTTGATTGAAAACATTACGAATATATCACAGCACTCATTAATTTTCACTATGAAAAACCAATTTTCCCTGACATTTTCGACATAAATAGGCAATTTTATCGCGTTGAATGCGATTATGCCGACGAATCGTTAAATAATGGGTCTGACATTCGCATTGATAAGCAAACATTTTACCCTGTACACTTTCCACATCGAATTGATGGCAAGTATCAGCCGGAAGATTGAATAACTGCGTCATCACCGCTTGCCACTCCTGCCCATGCGGTTTCACTCGACCAAATACTTGATACACAATAAGGTGGGCTAATTCGTGTGGAACCACCTGACGAATAAATTCATCTGAGTTCTCGAGTAGTAAAGTGCGGTTAAATTTAATCTCATTTTTCTGCAAGTATGCAACGCCAGCCTTTACACCTCGCAAGTCATAACTGATTGTCGGAATAGGAAATTTCCGTTGAAAGTGATTTTCAGCCAGTTGTAATGTTTCTGCAAGTTTACGCTGTACCTGCATTTTTAAATGCCGAAACTGAGTTTGAGATGAGATCATCATGTTAAGTAAACAAAAACCGCTAATTTAGCGGTTTTTATCATACACATTTTATTTACTTATTTAAGACCGGCTGCTGCACGCAATTCTTCTGCACGATCTACTTTTTCCCATGGGAATTGTTCACGACCGAAGTGTCCATACGCGGCAGTTTGGCGATAGATTGGTTGAATTAAATTTAACATTTTAATTAAACCATAAGGACGTAAATCAAAGAATTCACGCACTAACTTAACTAATACTTCGTTTGATACTTTTCCTGTGCCGAAGGTTTCTACCATGATAGAAGTTGGCTCAGCCACGCCAATTGCATAAGAAAGTTGAATTTCACAACGATCTGCAAGACCTGCTGCAACAATATTTTTAGCCACATAACGTGCGGCATAAGCAGCTGAACGGTCTACTTTTGATGGATCTTTACCAGAAAATGCACCTCCACCATGACGAGCTGCACCGCCGTAGGTATCGACAATGATTTTACGACCCGTTAAACCACAGTCGCCCATTGGACCACCAATCACAAAACGACCGGTTGGGTTAATAAAATATTTTGTTTGTTGAGATAACCATTCACTTGGCAAAATTGGCTTGATGATTTCTTCCATCACGCCTTCATAAATTTCTTTTTGTGAGACTTCTTCACTGTGCTGTGTAGAAAGAACAACGGCATCCACGCCCACGATTTTGTTATCTTCGTATTTTAAGGTCACTTGGCTTTTCGCATCAGGGCGTAACCAGGCTAAGTTACCGCTTTTACGTACTTCCGCTTGTTTTTCCATTAAACGATGCGCATAAGTAATCGCTGCTGGCATCAAGACTTCGGTTTCATTTGTTGCATAACCAAACATGATCCCTTGGTCACCCGCACCTTGATCCAATGGATTCTCACGATCCACACCTTGATTAATATCCGATGACTGTTTGCCAATCGCATTTAATACAGCACAAGAATTGCCATCAAACCCCATTTCAGAGTGTTTATAACCAATATCACAAATCACTTGGCGAGTAAGGTTTTCAATATCAACCCATGCTGATGTAGTAATTTCACCACCCACTAACGCCATCCCTGTTTTGACATAGGTTTCGCAAGCCACACGAGCTTTAGGATCTTGTTTTAAAATTTCATCAAGTACCGCATCAGAAATTTGATCGGCAATCTTATCTGGATGTCCTTCTGAAACTGATTCAGAAGTAAATAAATAGCTAGACATAAATTCTCTTCTTTTAGATGTATTGACGTATAGACGTCTATAATACGCTTTTTTGACTAATAAGCAAGCATTTCTATCAAGTATTTTTGAAATGTGACAAGAAGAATCTAAGCTTTACGACAGAATTCACTCATTAATACATTAAATGGGTGACAAACACCCATTTATTTACCTGATTTTATTTAACTAAATCCAACATCTCTTGTGCATTTGCTAAAGCAAGATCCGTAATTTCACTACCACCGAGTAATCTTGCAAGAGCAGGAACGCGCTCTTCTTGAGAAAGTGCGGTCATTTTGGTTTCTGTTTTATCATCCACGGTAAATTTCTCAACATTGAATTGATGATGTCCATGGCATGCCACTTGTGGTAAATGGGTCACACAAAGCACTTGGCATTTATTACCTAATTGGCGCAATAATTTACCCACTACGCTCGCGGTTTTCCCACTAATCCCAACATCAACCTCATCAAAGATTAGCGTTGGAATCGCCGATTGATCGGATGTTAAGACTTGAATCGCTAATGAAATACGAGACAATTCACCACCTGACGCCACTTTTGCTAACGGCTGTGCTTGTTGTCCTAAATTACTACGTAAAGTAAAGACGATATTATCTGCCCCATTTACCGCAACTTTAGTTAAATCTGAATTCACTTCGATAAAAAATTCTGCATTTTCCATTGCAAGCCCTTTAATGGAATGCGTCACTTGTTGGGCTAATTTCTCTGCAGCTTGGCAACGGCTTTCATGTAATTGTTTTGCCGTATGTTGCATTTTCTCAACGGCCGCTTTTTCTTCCAGAATCAAACGCTCTTCACTTTCTGAAAAATCTAAAAGTGCGGTCAATTCTGCTTTTAATTTTTGATGCCATTCAACTAACGCTTCAGGTTTCACATTGTGCTTGCGAGCGAGTTGTAAAGCTTGACCTAGACGTTGTTCAATCTCTTGTAATAACATCGGATCTTGCTCAATATGAGATGCAAGATGTTGGACTTCACTTGTCGCCTCTTGCACTTGGATAAGTGCATCATTCAACATTGTTTGAACGGAAACATATCGAGGATCTAACTCACTTAATTCATTAATATACTGTGTCGCACGATAAAGCATAGAATCGATACTTACCGTCTCATTTTCACTGAGTAGCTGTAAGGCTGATTGTGATAACTGTGTCAGCTGTTCGCTATTTGATAGACGACGTTGATCCTCTTCTAATTCTAAATATTCATTTGGACGAAGGGCAAACTCATCCAACTCTTCTACCTGATATTGTAAAAGTTGTTTCTTCGCTTCATTTTCGGCCACTTTTTGTTGGAAATTTTTAACTTGCGTTTGAAGATTTTTCCATGCTCGATAATCTTCTCGCATTTGTGCGAGTAAATCATTGTGATGTGCAAATGTATCCACTAACTGAAGCTGATAATCATTTTTTAATAATAATTGTGAAGCGTGCTGCCCATTAATATGAATAAGATATTGACCAATTTCTTTTAATTGAGAAGCCGATACGGGCGTGCTATTGATAAAGGCTTTAGAACGCCCATCTGCATTAATGATGCGGCGTAGAATACAATCGGAGGGATTATCTGGATCTTGTAATTCTTGCTCTTGCAACCATTGATAAGCAGGATTAGTTGGTTCAATAAAAAACGTGGCACAGACTTCAGCTCTTTCCTGCCCTTCTCGAACCATAGAGGTTTCAATACGCTGCCCCAAACATAACCCCAACGCATCAATAGCAATAGATTTTCCTGCGCCGGTTTCCCCCGTGATCACAGACATTCCTTTCGCCAATTCAATCTCTAATTGACGAACAATTGCAAAATTATTGATGGTAAGTTGGGTTAGCATAAAAAATCTCCTTAACTGTATATCCATATATTATAACTGATATAATATACAGTAAAGAGATTTTTAACTTTTTGGATTAGAAATTTTTAAGCCAGCCTAATTTTGTACTTAATACATTGTAATAATTATAATTTTTTAGATGTAATAAACGTAGCTTGTGCGGGCTTTTTTCAATATGCACCACATCATCTGGACAAAAATCTAGTGCAATTTGACTATCACAGCCTAATTCCAACTGTGAAGTGTTATGTTCTGCAAAGCGAATTGAAATTTTACTGTCTCCATCAATGACTAATGGTCGCGAAGAAAGTGTGTGTGGGAACATCGGCACAAGGGCAATCGCATTTAAATTTGGTGTTAAAATCGGACCACCAGCGGAAAGCGAATAAGCTGTTGAACCTGTTGGGGTGGAAACAATCAAGCCATCTGAACGTTGAGAAAAGGCAAACTTATCGTTGATATAAACATGGAAATCAATCATGTGCGCAATTTTAGCAGGGTGAATCACCGCCTCATTTACTGCATTACCACTAGAAATAATTTCGCCATTGCGTTCAATTTTAGCTTCCAATAAAAAACGCTCTTCGACAAAAAACTCGCCGCGTTCCAAACAAGCTTCAAGTTGTGCATAAGCATTTTTCGGGTCGATATCAGTCAAAAAGCCCAAGTTACCTCGGTTAATGCCAATCATTGGAATATGATATTTAGCTAAAATACGAGCACGCCCTAGCATATTGCCATCACCACCGATCACAATCACAAGTTGTGCTTGCTCACCGATTTGTTCAACTTTCGCTAAAACCTCTTCGGGTAAACCAAATTTTTCACCGACATCTTTTTCGACTAAAACTTGATAACCTCGCTCCTTCAGCCATTGATACAAGTTTTTATGCATTTGCAAATTAATATCGCGACGTGGTTTTCCCATTAAAGCGATGGTTTTAAATGATTTAACTAATTCATCCATAACTATGATTGCTCCCAAGTGCAAACTCATCGATTTCTGACCGCACTTGAATTTAAAATTTTAGCCATTATATTACATAGCAATTCAGTTTTGCTAAAATAGCACTAATTTTTGATAAATGGAGAAAAAGATGTCAGAACAAGCACAAAACTTAAATGAAAATGAAGAACTTGTTGAAGAAATTCAGCAGGAAACCACTTCAACGGAAGATCCGTTAGAAGAAGCGATCGCTCGTGTACAAGAGCTTGAAGAACAATTAAAAGCACAAGTAGAAGAAACATCTAAAAAAGAACAAGATTTATTGCTTCGTACTCGTGCAGAAATTGACAATATGCGTCGCCGTAGCGAACAAGATGTTGAAAAAGCGCATAAATTTGCACTGGAAAAATTTTCAAAAGACATTTTGAATACCATTGATAACTTAGAGCGTGCGCTTTCAACACCTGCCAATAAGGAAGATGAAAGCATCAAAGCGTTATTCGATGGTGTGGAGCTAACCTTAAAAGAGTTACTCTCAACGGTGGCTCGCTTTGGTGTTGAACCTGTTGGCGCAGTGGGTGACACCTTTAACCCGGATCTCCACCAAGCCATCTCTATGCAACCAGCTGAAGGGTTTGAAAGCAACCAAATCACCACCGTTTTACAAAAAGGTTATACCTTAAATGGTCGTGTGATTCGCCCAGCTATGGTAATGGTTGCAGCTTAATTTCTTTTCTATGACTTAAAGAGCGGACGATTTTTCGTCCGTTTTTTTATTGCCAAAAATCTTGACATAGATCAAATTTATTAAAAAATAATTTGAGAATAATTCTCAACAAAAACACTCTTTCTTTCCAGATTTAACAAGGTTTCGACTCAATTTCAACTATCAAAAACTGACAAATAACACTACATATTGTGTGTTGATCTATTAAATAAAACTATATATAGTGTTTTCGATTTTTTTCATAGCTACCTTACAGGAGTCATAAAATGAACGCTTTCTTTGTGATTAAGCGTGATGGTTCACGAATTGGGTTTGACCTACAACGTATTACTAATGCAATCAAAAAAGCAGCAAGTGCGGTCAATATTGTTGATGAAATGTATATCCATGATCTGAGCCAGCAGATTAATACTGAAATTTTTAGTCATTATCAGCATGAAATTGATATCAACCAGATTCAAAAAATTGTTGAAAATCACTTAATGACAAGCAAGTATCCACAAATTGCACGTGCTTATATTGAATATCGTCACGATCGCGACCTGGCACGTGAAAAACGCAGCCAATTAACCAAAGAAATTGAAGGACTGATTGAGCAAAGCAATGTGGAATTGCTTAATGAAAACGCAAATAAAGATGCGAAAGTTATCCCTACCCAACGTGATTTACTGGCGGGTATTGTGGCAAAACATTATGCCAAACGTCATATTCTGCCAAGAGATGTCGTTGAAGCCCATGAAAAAGGGGAAATCCACTATCACGACTTAGATTACGCACCATTTTTCCCGATGTTTAACTGCATGCTCGTTGATCTAAAAGGCATGCTTTCGCATGGCTTTAAAATGGGTAATGCCGAAATTGAACCACCGAAATCTATCGGCACAGCAACAGCGGTTACCGCACAAATTATTGCTCAAGTAGCCAGCCATATTTATGGCGGTACAACCATTAATCGCATTGATGAAGTGCTTGCACCTTATGTTCAACTCAGCTTTGAAAAACATTTGAAAAATGCCGCCCAATGGCAAATTCCAGATGCTGAAGGTTATGCAAAAGCGTTGATTGAAAAAGAATGTTTTGATGCATTTCAATCCCTTGAATATGAAGTTAATACGCTCCATACGTCCAATGGTCAAACGCCGTTTGTCACCTTCGGTTTTGGCTTAGGTACAAGTTGGCAAGAACGTTTAATTCAGCAATCAATTTTGAAAAACCGTATTCGTGGTTTGGGTAAAAATCACAAAACGCCCGTCTTCCCTAAACTGGTCTTTACCATTAAAAAAGGCGTGAACCAAAACGAACGAGATCCGAACTATGACATTAAAAAACTGGCATTAGAATGCGCTTCAAAACGCATGTATCCCGATATTTTAAACTATGATCAAGTGGTTAAAGTCACAGGCTCATTCAAAGCCCCAATGGGTTGTCGTAGCTTCTTGGGTGCCTATGAAGAAAACGAGCATGAAGTGCATGATGGTCGCAATAATTTAGGCGTGGTAAGTCTGAATCTGCCTCGCATTGCCCTTGAAGCACAAGGAAATGAAGAAAAATTCTACCGCACTTTAGATGAACGCTTAGCCCTCGCGAAGAAAGCCTTGCTTACCCGTATTGCTCGCTTAGAAAATACCAAAGCCCGTGTCGCGCCAATTCTCTATATGGAAGGCGCTTGCGGCGTTCGACTAAAAGCCGATGATAATGTTGCGGATATTTTCAAAAATGGACGAGCATCAATTTCTTTAGGCTATATTGGTATTCACGAAACCATCAATGCACTGTACAAACAAGGGCATATTTTTGACGATGAACAACTGCGTGAAAAAGGCATCGCGATTGTGCGTCGTTTAAATGGAGCGGTAAAACAATGGCAGAAAGAAACGGGTTATGCATTTAGCCTTTATTCCACACCTAGTGAAAACTTGTGTGATCGTTTCTGCCGTTTAGATACCAAACAATTTGGTGTCATTGACGGCGTTACCGATAAAGGCTACTACACTAACAGCTATCACTTAGATGTAGAGAAAAAAGTGAATCCATACGATAAATTAGACTTTGAAATGCCTTATCCTGAATTAGCGAGTGGCGGCTTTATCTGTTATGGCGAATACCCAAATATTCAACATAACCTGAAAGCACTCGAAGATGTATGGGATTATAGCTACGATCGCGTGCCTTATTACGGCACCAATACGCCAATTGATGAATGTTACGAATGTGGTTTCACAGGAGAATTCAATTGCACAAGCAAAGGCTTTGTCTGCCCAAAATGCGGTAATCATGACAGTGCAAAAGTCTCCGTGACCCGACGGGTTTGTGGTTATCTCGGCAGCCCTGACGCTCGTCCATTCAATGCGGGCAAACAAGAAGAAGTAAAACGTCGAGTAAAACACCTATAATGTCGCGATATTGATTATGATAAAATAGCTCATCAAAAGTGAGCTATTTTTATTTCAACAAAGAAGGAAATACAATGCCAACACTTGCTCAAATTACCCAATCCATCATGCAAGATCCCGATAATCAATCTTTTACTGCAAAAGGTATCGAACCGCTTTTTGCTGCGCCAACTAGCGCTCGTATTAATATCGTCGGACAAGCACCTGGAATTAAAGCCCAAGAAAGTCGTTTATATTGGAATGATAAAAGCGGTGATCGCCTACGTGAATGGCTAGGTGTGGATCGCGATACCTTTTACCATTCAGGTATGTTTGCTGTCATTCCGATGGATTTTTATTACCCAGGCAAAGGCAAATCCGGTGATTTACCGCCACGCAAAGGCTTCGCAGAGAAATGGCATGCACCGATTTTAGCTAACGTACCCAACATAGAGCTCACCATTCTTATCGGGCAATATGCACAAAAATATTATTTACCAGAAAACGAGCTTAATGTGACTGAAACGGTTCACCATTTCCGTGATTTTCTGCCTCAATTTCTCCCTCTCGTTCACCCTTCTCCACGCAACCAAATTTGGCTCAAGAAAAATCCATGGTTTGAGCAAGAGATTATCCCAGTATTACAAAAGCAAGTTAAAGCGATTTTATCTCGTTAATTTATCTCACTAAATTGATATTTAATTATGAAGTGCGGTCAAAAAGCATCCAGTTTTGACCGCACTTTGCTTCAATTAATGTTATAAAAATTCAAACAATCAAAAAACTATGATTCAATCGCTTGTTCCACCTTACGCTTGGCTTCTTCCAACAATGCTTGGGATTTTTGACGCAAGCAGTCGGATTGTTGGATTAAATCGGAGATTTGGGTTTGGATATTTACATCAACTAAAGGTAAGGGAATGTTCAAAAATTCATCTTTATTGATAGCAGTCAAAATTGTACCTGAGCAACCTTGTTTTAAAAGTTGCTGTATAGGCTCGGATTTAAACAACATCAGTAAAGTTTCCGAATTAATTTTTTCAGACGACACCACATAAAAGCCTGTTGAACATAACGCCTGATGATACTGTTCCGATACGATGGCGCAACTGGCAAGCGAGCCTTCAATACTTGAAACAATTACGTCGTTTTTACTGACTTTCCGTCTTGCCCTGCTTGGCAGATTGCATCCTAAATCCAGGCTTGCTCCTGTAATTTCCCCTGAATTTCCAATATTGGATAATTCAATATATTGGTATGTCTGATTATCTTTAGGCGTGTAATTCGCATCCTTCAATTTGCAAGCCGTTCTTATCGGTTCACAACCGTTCGGATAAGCCTGAATTTTTTTCAGATAGCCTTCATACTTTTCCTGATAAAACTCCGCATCCAGCCTGCCCGAAGTGCCAAAACTGTCGGAAAAGGATTTGATACTAACCTTTTGTACTGGCGGGTTGAAGTCTTTTAAGCCTAAATGCTCTAAAAGCAGGTTTTGGGCGGTTTGGTAAGCAATTTTAGAATCTAATATTATCTTTTCTGATTTTTTATATAATTCTTCAATAGATTTCTGAAATTCATTGTTAAATATAGGAACTAGCACTCGCTCTACTTCACGACAGTTAAGATTAACTTGTTCTGTTTGTCTTGAATGATAGTGAAGCATTGCTCTACCTATATATGTATTTAAATAGCAATTTAAAAAATAAGGATTTATTTTATTGCTATTACATCTTATAAGGGCGATATTCTGATTAATATTTGCAGGAAGCAACTCATCAGTAACCATAGCTGTTCTGCCAACTATATCGTAAGTTGCACCAATTATAGTTGTAATAACATCTCCTGATATAAGATTACTCTTTTTTAACTCACTCGCTCCTTTATCAGAAAGATAATCAGTGAAAAAATCAGTAATTTTATTTTCTCTTACATTGTCAGTCTTAATAAATTTTACACTACCGCCATAAAAGCTATCGTTCTGCATTGATGGCGTATGTCCCGTGCAAACAGGAATACTCAATAAGCTACCTAATCTTTGAGTTGTTAAATTTGATAATTTTGAAATAGAGATTTGATATTTTTTTCTATAATGTTCAGCATCCAATCGAAAAGTTTTATCTACTTCATTTTTTAGACTTGAATACTGTAATACTCTCACCTCCAGCCCCTCCAACAACCGCTGGTATTTCGCGGAATCAAAGGGGCTTAAAGCTTTCCCGCAAAAGACAGTTTCTCTTTTTTGGCAAATTCCAAAAAGGCTTCAGCGATACCATCTTGGGTTTTGCCATCATGGTTGAAAAGGTCATGCTTAACGATTAAATGTCCGTGGCTATCCAGCACCGGTGAACCATCTTCATTACGAACAAAGATTTTATCGCCGCTGTTGTCTTTACTCGGTTCCTGCATAGTGGCAAAGAAAATCGGGTAATCTTCGACTTTCGGGCAAAGTTCATCATGCCATTTTTGCACAAATAAAACGCTAGTTTTGGTGCTTGTATGGGGTTTAAATACGTTCCCATGCAAGCCAACTACTGCAAGGATACGACAACGTTCTGCAATAAATTCGCGGATGGCTTTATCGGAGCTATTATTGAAACGACCTTGCGGCAAAACGATTGCCATGCGTCCACCATCTTTTAAGAAATCCAGATTACGTTCGATGAAGAGAATGTCACGCCCAACTTTAGTTTGAGCTTTGCCATTGGGCTTTTTGCCCAGTTCATATTTCGCCAAAATACGGCTTTCTTTAATGTCGCCTGCAAACGGCGGATTCGCCATCAGAATGTCGAAACCGAAATCTCGGTTGCTATCCTTTTGCTTTCTGAGTTTGCGCAGGCCTTTCCAGCCGTTGCCATAAGTATCGAGCCAGTTTTCATCTTTAGTTTTTTCATCCCAGCGTTCCCAATCCAACGTGTTTAAATGCAATACGTTGGTTTGCCCGTCGCCTGCAATCAAATTTAGCGTACGTGCAACGCGTACAGCTCTTTCATCAAAATCGATAGCAAAAACTTTCTTGATAACGTAATCAGTACATTCAATAGGCTTTTCTTCGCTGGTAAACAAATGGCTTTTTTCCATGCCTTGCTCTTTTAGAATCTGTTCCCATACGTGGAAGATTGTGTGAACAGGAAAGCCACAACTGCCTGCAGCTGTGTCGATAATGGTTTCATCCGCAGCTGGATTGAGCATTTTTACGCACATATCAATCACATAGCGCGGCGTAAAATATTGTCCTTTCTCGCCTTTGCTGGATTTGTTAATCAGGTATTCAAAAGCTTCATCCACCACATCCAAATTGGAATTAAACAGCTTAACATCTTGCAGTGAAGAAACACAGACAGACAAATGCGAAGGAGTAAGCTGGATTTTGCTGTCTTCGGAAAATACGCCTTCCCATTTTTCTCGGGCTTTTTCAAATAAATCTTGAATTTTATTTTTTAATTCAATTTCTGTATCGCCACTATTACGAAATACTAAATAGCGTTTTTTGTTCCGGCCGCTCTCCATTTCGTCATAGAGTTTGGTAAAGATCAGCTTAAAGAGCTCTTCAAATACATCCACGCCAGCATTTGCCAAGACCTCGTCTTCCATTTCTAAAATTAAATCTTTCAATGACTTGCGTTCATTGACAAGCTTATCTTTTCGGATTAAATCATCAATAGTGTATTTTTCATTCAATACATCAGACAATTTTTCCGATACTCTCGGCAATGTGGGAATATCTTCAAAGTAATTTGGGTCTTTTCGGTGATAAAAAGAAATGGAATCGCCGTTCGTCCATACACCGATTGGTGCGCCTGTGGCATTGCAATAGGATTTGAGCTGTTCTTTACCGTCTTTGAGTTTAGGTTTTTTGAGTTCAACAATGATATAGGCAGAATTCGGATTGTCTTTATCAAATACAACAATATCTGCCCGTTTACTGTCGTCCCGGCCAAAGGTAACACTATATTCCAGTTGAATACGTTCTGCTGGATAACCGTAGTCATCCATCAAAATCATCAAATACAGTTGGCGGACGATTTCTTCAGGTGTTAGTTTGATTTCTTTATTGCGGATACGGCAAGTTAGGTAATAGTGTTTTTTGTCTTTAACAACTTTTTCACTGATTTGAGATTCAAGTTTAGCCACTTGTTCTGAGCTAAATTGAGAAAGTTTGTAGTTAGAATCTTTTAGGATTGCACTTAGGCTAATTGGTTGGTTGTCCATTGTATTGTCCGTTAGAAGTTATATAAGAAAATTGTTCAGATTCTAACAAATTACTACTGTGTTTTATACTCATCCCTCATTTTTAATGCATAACTTTACTTAAATTAAATTCCATTACTTAAAAAGTATTCACCATTAAATCATCATGTAAAAATTGCTTCACTTTGAACCTACTTTTCTTTCACTGTAATCAATTTTTAGTATGCATTATTTCCTGACTGAGGCCTGTTATGCTAAAATCGCCGGCCTTAAAAATATAGGAAAAAATATGCAAGTAATATCTGTCACAAACTCTCAACGAAAAGCATGGAATAAACAAACTATTATATTCCTTTCTGATGTAGCTCTCTTTTTGATTCTACTCAATACACTTCCTTTTGCCCCTGCTGAGAATAAAGGATTATCTTTACTCGCATTTGTGGCCATTCTATGGCTCACCGAAGCAGTTAGTGTAACCATCACTGCATTATTCGTTCCAATTCTATCTGTTCTATTAGGATTAGCTGATAGTCGAGAAGCCCTCGTAGCCTTTTCAGATCCCACAATCTTCTTATTCTTTGGTGGTTTTGCGCTTGCAACGGCATTAAATGCGCAAAAGATTGACCAAATGATCGCTAATAAAATCATGCAGTTAGCGCGGGGTCGGTTATCTGTTGCTGTACTCTATTTATTCGTCGCAACAGCATTTTTGTCCATGTGGATGAGCAATACCGCTACTGCTGCAATGATGATTCCACTTTCAATGACTATTTTAAGTCAGTTAGACCGTAATAAAGATCACAATACTTATGTATTCGTATTATTAGGCATTGCTTATAGTGCTACCATCGGTGGTATGGGAACCCTTGTAGGTAGCCCACCGAATGCTATTGCAGCATCTCAACTTCATTTAGGTTTTGCAGACTGGTTAATGTATGGCACTCCAGTCATGCTGATTTTATTTCCTGTAATTATTGGTTGGTTATACCTTGTTTTTAAACCGAAACTCGGTCTTCGCTTTGATGCGGAATTTGCCAAAATTCACATGACAAAAAAACGTATTTTAACCTTAACTATTTTTGTGACCGTGGCGATTCTTTGGATTTTTGGTGGCTACATCAACCCTATTCTTTCTCAATTATTAGGTTTACCAAAACCAATTGGCAGCTTTGACAGTATGGTTGCGCTCTCAGCAGCAATTGTCATCTGTGTAACCGGTATCGCAAGCTGGAAAGAAGTGCAAGAAAATACAGAATGGGGCGTATTATTCCTCTTTGGTGGCGGCTTAACCTTAAGTTCTGTACTCACCCATTCAGGTGCAAGTAAAATCATGGCAGATGGTATTGTCTTTATTATTGAAGGCGGTCACTACTATGTAATGGCATTAATTGTTGCTGCCTTTATTGTCTGCTTAACTGAGTTTACGTCAAACACAGCAAGTGCAGCTTTACTGGTTCCAATTTTTATTTCTATCGCACAAGCACTGAATATGCCACCACTTGGTTTTGCGATGATTATTGGCCTAGGTGCATCTTGTGCCTTTATGATGCCAGTTGGTACACCACCGAATGCGATTGTGTACTCGACAGGTTTCGTTAAACAATCCGAAATGATCCGCGTGGGTAAATTTATTGATTTAACCTGTATGGTCATTATTGCAACCATTGCTTATCTATTCTGGATGTAGCCTTTAAATCAAGCAAGTGCGGTTGAAAATCACGTAATTTTAACCGCACTTTTTTATTTTCTTTACGCAAACGTTTGCGGCAAATAAAAATTAACGTATAATTCGCACAATTTTTTTACTTAGGGAAACCAAATGAATAACAACCTGCTTTATACGGTGGAAGACAAACCACCTTTCGGATTGAGTTTACTCCTTGCGGCACAACATTTACTTGCTGCTCTTGGGGGAATTATTGCTGTACCATTGGTCATTGGTAACGTCTTAAAATTACCTACCGAAGACACCATTACGCTAGTGAATGCTGCACTCTTGATTTCTGGTGTAGTCACGGTTATCCAATGTAAAGGCTTAGGACCTGTGGGAATTCGTTTACCAAGTGTGATGGGAACCAGTTTTACTTTCGTTGCCGCTGCACTGGCCATTGGTTTTAGTGAATATGGTATTGCCGGTATTTTAGGGGCTTCTCTTGTTGGTTCACTAGTGATGATTATCGGCAGTTTCTTTATGCCGTATATTCGTAAATTGTTCCCACCAATTGTAACCGGTACCGTTGTCATGATGATCGGTTTAAGCCTGATTCCTGTTGCCGTTGACTGGTTCGCGGGTGGTCAACGTGGTGATGCGAATTATGCTACGCCAGAAAACTTAATGATGGCGAGCTTTGTGTTGGTGATCGTGGTTGCGCTCGTTCAATGGGGAAAAGGGATTTTCTCCGCTGCTGCGATCGTTATTGGGATGATGACAGGTTATATTGTTTGTTTGGCGATGGGCTGGGTGAGCTTTGAAGGCGTAAAACAAGCGCAAACTTTCGCGATTCCACAACCACTACACTTTGGCTTAGCCTTCCCAATTTCAGGCATTATCGGCATGTCCATTGCGTATTTAGTGACGATCGTTGAATCAAGCGGTAACTTCTTAGCACTGGGTAATGCGACTCAAACAGAAATCACCGGTAAACATTTACGCGGTGGCGTTTTAGCCGATGGCTTAGGATCTGCCCTAGCTGCCATTATGTCCACCACACCATTCTCTTCATTCTCACAAAACATTGGCGTCATTTCTCTAACTGGCGTGGCAAGCCGTCACGTGGTTGCGCTAACCGGTGTACTTCTAGCGCTAGCGGGCTTCTTTCCTGTATTCGGTGCATTAATTGTATCAATTCCATTACCAGTATTAGGCGGTGCAGGCTTAATGATGTTCGCGATGATTATCGCTGCAGGTATCCAAATGTTGGATAAAGTGGCTCGTAGCAAACGTAATGGTTTAATTATCGCGATTTCCATTGGCTGTGGCTTAGCCGTGACGACTCGTCCAGAATTGCTTGATAAATTACCGCACTTTTTCAAAGAAGTGCTCGGTTCAGGCATTACTGTAGGTTCATTACTTGCCTTAATTCTTAACCTCGTGCTTCCTGAAGATAAAGTGGAAGAAACAAAAGAATAAAAATAGATAGCGAATAAGGGCAGATTAACACTGCCCTTTTCTTTTCCTGTAAAACATTTCTAAAACTGACCGCACTTTGTTAAAATCAGGCATCATTTTCCATTTATCAAGGAATAAAAATGGCAGATTTACCTTTTTTAGTTGAACTCAACGAACAAAATCTTACTGAAACGTTGCAACGTTCCGTCGAAACCCCGCTTGTCATTAACTTTTATGCGCCAAGCCATAAAGAATCAGCTGATTTTGCAAAAGTTCTACAACGTGTTGCAGAACAACATCAAGGACAATTTATTCTCGGCTTAGTCAATTGTGAAACGGAGCAAATGATTGCCGCACAATTTCGTATTCAAGCGTTGCCAACGACCTACCTTTTCAAAGAGGCTCAAGCATTAGATGCGTTCCCTGGGGCATTAGATGAAGCCAGCTTATTACAACGTTTAAGCGCCATTTTGCCAAAAGAAGAAGATTTAAAATTCCAAAAAGCCTTGGATTTTTTACAAGTGGAAGATTACGACTCTGCCCGTCCATTACTGAAAGAAGCCTGGGAGCTTTCAGATAAGAAAAACAGCGATGTGGCGTTACTTTATGCGGAAACCTATATTGCCATGAAGAAAACGGAACCTGCAGCAGATATTTTATCTCAGATTCCTATTCAGGATCGTGATAGCCGTTGGCATGGATTACAAGCGCAAATCGAACTTTTAATTAAAGCGGCTGATACGCCAGAAATTCAACAATTACAAGCGGATTATAAGAAAAATCCAACGCCTGAAATTGCGTTGAAATTGGCAGTTCAGCTACATCAAGCCAATCGAAACGAAGAAGCATTGGACTTATTATTTAGCATTCTTAAACAAGATCTTTCTGCGGAAAATGGGGAGGTAAAACAGCAGTTTTTATCTATTTTATCAGCCATTGGCAATGCAGATCCTATCACCAATAAATATCGCCGATTGCTGTATTCATTGCTTTACTAATACGATCAACTATTTTTTTATGCATGAAGGCTTTATAATGGACGAATTCCAAAAGCCTCATGCTTTATTTTATAAACAAAGGATTCTTTATGTCAGACGTTAAACACAGCAAATTATTAATTTTAGGTTCAGGCCCTGCAGGCTATACCGCCGCTATTTATGCCGCACGTGCAAACTTAAAACCTGTTTTAGTGACCGGTCTTCAACAAGGTGGTCAACTTACCACTACTGATGAAATTGAAAACTGGCCGGGTGATTTTGAAATGACAACCGGCCCTGGTTTAATGCAACGTATGTTGCAGCACGCTGAAAAATTTGAAACGGAAATCGTGTTTGATCATATCAACAAAGTCGATTTATCTTCTCGTCCGTTCAAGCTTTATGGCGATATGCAAACCTTCACATGTGATGCATTAATCATCGCAACAGGGGCATCAGCACGCTATATCGGGTTAGAATCTGAAACCGCTTATAAAGGCCGTGGCGTTTCAGCTTGTGCAACCTGTGATGGTTTCTTCTATCGCAATAAACCGGTTGCCGTTGTCGGTGGCGGAAATACCGCCGTTGAAGAAGCGCTTTACTTGGCTAATATTGCGTCTGAAGTACATTTAATCCACCGTCGCGATAGTTTCCGTGCGGAAAAAATCCTAATCGATCGCTTATACAAAAAAGTCGAAGAAGGCAAAATCGTGCTTCATACTGACCGCACTTTGAATGAAGTATTAGGCGATAATATGGGCGTAACCGGTGTACGTCTAGAAAACGTGAAAACCGGCGAAAAAGAAGACGTGAAATTAGACGGTTTATTTATTGCCATCGGTCATGCACCAAACACTGAAATTTTCCAAGGTCAGCTTGAACTTAACAACGGTTATATCGTTGTTAAATCAGGCCTTGAAGGTAATGCGACAGCGACCTCTGTGGAAGGCGTATTTGCTGCGGGTGATGTAATGGATCACAACTATCGCCAAGCCATTACTTCAGCGGGTACAGGCTGTATGGCTGCATTAGATGCTGAACGTTATTTAGATGCTCAAGAATAAATAAATTTCCTTATTTATTTCCCCCTCTTTAGCCAAGAGGGGTTAAGGGAGATTTTAAAGAATCAATTTTGTATCAATAAACTCCCCTTCAAGCTCCCTCTCAATAGAGAGGGAGAACTTTTTAAATACTAACTCTACAAATCTATGGACAAACTTCGCCAAAAATATTTACAAAAATGGCTTCGTGCGCAGCAAGAACCTGTTAAAAAATTAATGCGCACCAATATTGCCCTTGCCACACTTTCTTCCTTAATTCTTGTGGCTCAAACCTATTTTCTTGCGACATTGCTCGATAAGCTCATTATGCAACATGTCGATCGCACTGAACTGATTCCCTATTTTATTGCATTAATCATTACTTTTGCTTTGCGTGCAGTTATTTTATGGCTGCGCGAAAAAATTGGCTTTAAAGCAGGTCGATTACTACGCAATCATATGCGCCAAAAGATCTTAGATAAAATCCATCAAGTTGGGCCGGCCACCATCAATAACAAACCAGCTGGTAGCTGGGCAAGTATTATGCTTGAACAAGTGGAAAATCTACATAATTTCTATGCGCGTTTCTTACCACAACAAAGTTTGTCTGCCATTGTACCAATGGTGATTTTAATTGCTGTATTCCCACTCAACTGGGCGGCTGGATTGATTTTGATGGTCACTGCACCGCTTGTGCCTATTTTTATGATTCTGGTAGGAATTGCGGCAGCAGATAGCAGCCAAAAAAATATGGCAACCCTTTCTCGCTTAAGTGCTCAATTCTTGGATCGCTTACGTGGTTTAGAAACCTTACGTCTTTTCAACCGCATTTCAGAACAAACTCAACATATTGAAAGTACAACGGAAGACTTCCGTGAAACGACCATGACGGTACTTAAAATGGCGTTTCTCTCTTCTGCCGTGTTAGAGTTTTTCACCTCCATTTCCATTGCTTTAATGGCGGTGTACTTTGGTTTTAGCTATTTAGGCCAAGTCGAATTTGGTACTTATGGCACTACGCTGACCTTATTTACCGGTTTTTTCTGCTTAATTCTTGCACCAGAGTTTTATCAACCATTGCGTGATCTAGGTACTTACTACCACGATCGTGCAGCCGGTATTGGGGCTGCTGATGCCATTGTCGATTTCTTAGAGGCAGATTATTTAATTGCACATCAAGGCAATGAACAAATTCCAGCACAAAGTGCGGTCGAAATTCAGGCTGAAAATTTAGTGGCGCTTTCTCCACAAGGTCAACCATTAACTAAGCCTCTTTCATTCCATATTCCGAAAGAAAGCCATATTGCCCTTGTCGGTCAAAGTGGTGCGGGGAAAACCTCTTTAATCAATGTATTACTGGGTTTCTTGCCTTATGAAGGTAGCTTAAAAATTAAAGGTGTGGAACTGAATCAAAGCCGTTTAAGCGACTGGCGCAAACAAATTGCTTGGGTCGGACAAAACCCATTACTACTACAAGGTAGCATCAAAGAAAATCTACTTTTAGGCGATATTCAAGCCACCGATGCACAAATCGAGCAAGCCTTGATTTCTGCCCAAGCAAAAGAGTTTACCGATAAATTAGGCTTGGATAGCGAAATTAAAGATGGCGGCATAGGTGTATCTGTAGGCCAAGCTCAACGCTTAGCTATCGCTCGCGCTTTACTCCGCAAAGGCAATTTATTATTACTCGATGAGCCAACAGCTAGCCTTGATGCTCAGTCTGAAAATCTGGTACTTGCTGCTCTTGCTGAAATGAGCCATAACCAAACCACCTTAATGATCACACACCGTATTGAAGATCTAAAACAATGTGACAATATTTTTGTGATGCAAGAAGGTGAAATTGTTCAACAAGGAAATTTCAACCAATTAAAAGATCAAGGCTTCTTTGCCGAATTATTGGCTCAACGAAAAGAGGATATTCAATAATGCGTGCTTTACTTCCCTTTTTACGTTTATTTAAATTCGCCAAGCTGCCTTTATTTTTAGGCTTAGTTTTAATGATCACAGGCCTCGCATCCAGTATTGGCTTACTAACTACCTCCGGTTGGTTTTTAGCGGCAACGTCCATTGCGGGTCTTGGCACGTTATTTAATTTCTTCTATCCTTCTGCCTCTGTGCGTGGGCTTGCCATTGGCCGTACCCTTTTCCGTTATTTTGAAAAGTTGGTAACACACGATGCGACTTTCCGCATTTTGGCTAAATTACGGGTACAAGTTTTTGAGAAAATTATTCCATTAAGTCCTGGTGTGTTAAATCGCTACCGTAACAGCGATTTACTAAACCGCTTAGTGTCTGATGTAGATACCCTTGATAGCCTTTATCTTCGCTTAATTGCGCCATTTATTACGGCTATTTTTGTGATTCTAGCCATGTGTATTGGCCTAAGTTTCGTCAATGCACCTTTAGCCTTAGGTCTAGGTTTGAGCCTGCTTTTATTAGTATTCGTCATTCCAACCATTTTCTACCAACTGGGTAAAAAATTTGGTGATAAACTTGTGCATTCACGTGCGCTTTATCGCACCCAATTCTTAGAATTTATCCAAGCACAAGCGGAATTATTGCTCTTTAATGCCGAAGATAAATTGAAAGATAACATGGCTAAAACTGAAGCTAACTGGCAAGCAGACCAGCAAAAAGAAGCCAATTTAAGTGGATTTTCAACCGCACTTTCACTCTTCTTAAATGGTTTGATTATTGCCGCAATGTTGTGGTTTAGCTCACAAGCGGAATTTGGCAACGATGAATATCGTATGGCATTTATTGCGCTCTTCACTTTTGCGGCCCTTGCATCGTTTGAAATCTTAATGCCATTAGGTTCTGCGTTCTTACATATCGGGCAAGTCATTGCGTCAGCTGAACGCGTGACAGATATTATCGAGCAGCAACCATTAGTGACCTTTAATGGCAAAGCGGAGTTCGATCAAAACGCCACAACATTAATTGAAACCAAAGATCTTTCTTTCACTTATCCTGAACGTCAAAATCGTGCTTTAGAGAATTTGAATTTAACCATTCAAAAAGGTAAAAAAGTCGCCATTTTAGGTAAAACAGGCAGCGGAAAATCCACGTTATTACAGCTTTTAGTACGCAATTACGATGCAAACCAAGGTCAGCTATTTCTTGCTGGCAAGCCGATTGCTGATTACGCCGAAGACACATTACGCAGCCAATTCTGCTTTTTAACGCAACGTGTTCATGTATTTAGCGATACACTTCGTCAAAATCTGCAATTCGCAAGTGCGGTCAATATTTCAGATGAAAAAATGATCGAGGTGTTAAATCAAGTTGGTTTAGGCAAATTGTTGGAACAAGAACAAGGTTTAGATATTTGGCTAGGTGATGGTGGTCGTCCACTTTCTGGTGGAGAACAACGTCGTTTAGGCTTGGCTCGTATTCTGCTTAATGATGCGCCAATTTTATTATTAGATGAGCCAACTGAAGGTTTAGACCGCGAAACTGAACGCCAAATTCTGCGTTTGATTCTTGCCCATGCTGAAAATAAAACCTTAATTATGGTGACTCACCGCTTAACGGCGATTGAGCAATTTGATGAACTTTGTGTGATTGATGAAGCAAAGCTAATAGAAAAAGGCTCTTACGCAGAATTATTGCAATTAGAAAAAGGGTTCTTCAAACAACTAGTGGAACGTGTGTAAAATAAGGAAGAATAAGTTGGGTGGAAATCTTCCCAGCTTATTCTCGGCACACAGAAATTCCGACTTTGGCTGCTTTCTTCCGAACCTGACCGAGTAAACCGGACACCGTTGCGAGAGACCGAGAAGATTTCCATTGATATCGCAATGCGATTAGGTGGGCTATTATGCAAGAATTGGTCCTGTATTGCAAAGGTTAATTTATCAATTCGGTGAATTTGACGAGAAAATCAACCGCACTTTTAAGGTAAAACCATGAACTATCTCCAATACTACCCTACCGATGTTGTAAATGGCGAAGGCACCCGTTGTACCCTTTTCGTGAGCGGTTGTACACATGGTTGCCGAGGTTGTTACAATCAAAAGAGTTGGTCTTTTGATAATGGCGTATTATTTGATGAAGCGATGGAACAACAAATCATTAATGATTTAAAAGATACGCGCATTAAACGTCAAGGGCTCACGCTTTCAGGTGGGGATCCGATGCATCCTCGTAATGTTGAAGCTTTACTTCCTTTTGTAAAACGGGTAAAAAAAGAATGCCCCGATAAGGACATTTGGGTGTGGACGGGATATAAACTGGATGAACTTGATGATTATCAACGTCAAATGTTGCCTTATATTGACGTGCTTATTGATGGGAAATTTATACAAGAACAGGCTGACCCAAGCTTAGTTTGGCGCGGTTCAGCCAATCAAGTAATTTATCGTTTTAAGGTTTAACCGAATAAGGTTAAGCTATTCTGCCAAGCCGTTTCTTTAATCACTTCAGCATTTTCACTTCTTAAACAGCATAATGCCTCAAAGGTGTGAACAATTCGCTCTGGGCGATTAGGTTGTCCTTGAAAACCAAACACCGGCATATCTGGTGTATCCGTTTCTAACACCAACGCCTCTAATGGCAACTTCGCAATCGCTTGGCGCGTTTTATTCGCGCGTTCATAAGTAATAGTGCCGCCTACGCCAATTTTATAGCCTAAATCCACAAATCGTTTTGCTTGATCATAACTTCCAGAAAAACCATGTACCACACCACATTTTTGCAAATTAGCCTGTTTTAAAAATCGGGATAATTGCTCGTGGGATTTTCGACTATGTAAATTAACCGACAGATTGTACTTCTTCGCTAAATAAAGCTGGCTCTCCAAAAAGAGCTGTTGCTTTTGCCATAATTCATCCATCAATAACTCTGGAATCGCACACTCTAAACCAATTTCTGCTACGGCTGTACAATTTTGATCACGTACAGATAACGCCGCATCCAATTTCTCTAAATCATGCTCTTGATGTTCTTTGATATAAAGAGGGTGTAACCCAAGTCCACAATAAAGATGCTCAGGGAAAAGTGCGGTCATATTTTGGATTGTTTTAAAATCCGATTCTTTTACCGCCACAATCAAGATTTTCTGCACATCAGCTTGCTTAGCGTTCTCTACGAGCTGAGCTAATGGCTCTCCCGTATCATGATGAAGATAATCGAGGTGGGTATGAGTATCGAAGAAAGGCATAACGTTATTTCACTTAAGAAAAAAGGTGTGTAGATTGCGCATCCACACACCGAATTAATTATTCAACAGAAACGGATGTAATCACCACATCTTCGGTCGGAACGTCTTGGTGGAAACCTTTATTACCGGTTTTTACTTTTTTAATTTTATCAACCACATCCATGCCTTCAACCACTTCACCGAATACGGCATAGCCCCATTCTTGTACCACTTCGCGACCAAACATCTCTTTTGAACGGTAGTTTAAGAAGTCATTATCTGCCACGTTAATAAAGAATTGTGCCGTTGCAGAATGTGGATCAGAGGTACGCGCCATGGCGATTGTGCCACGTTTGTTACTTAAACGATTGTTAGCTTCATTTTGGATCGGTGCGTTTGTTGCTTTTTCACGCATTCCGCTTTCCATACCACCGCCCTGAATCATAAATCCATCAATAACACGATGAAAAATTGTGTTATCATAGAAACCGTTTTTACAATAGTTTAAAAAGTTTTCTGCAGTGATTGGCGCTTTATCAAAATCAAGTTTAATTTTAATATCGCCAAAATTTGTGTGTAATGTAACCATGTTGTTTTCCTCTTGAAAATTAAGGCATTCATTATTCCACAAATGGCGAGAAAGTGCCACAAGGAGCAGAAAAAGTGCGGTCGTTTTCCAACTAGTTTTAAGAGAAAAAATATGTTAAAGATTTTTAATACCCTCACTCGTGAAAAAGAAGTGTTCAAACCTATCCATGAAGGAAAAGTGGGTATGTATGTGTGTGGCGTGACCGTTTACGATTTATGCCATATTGGCCACGGCCGTACCTTTGTATGTTTTGATGTGATTGCCCGCTATTTACGCTCTTTAGGCTACGATTTGACTTATGTGCGTAATATCACGGATGTAGACGATAAAATCATTAAACGTGCATTAGAAAACAAAGAAACCTGCGATCAACTTGTGGATCGTATGGTGCAAGAAATGTATAAAGATTTTGATGCATTAAACGTATTACGCCCTGATTTTGAGCCTCGTGCAACACACCATATCCCTGAAATTATTGAAATTGTGGAAAAATTGATTGCTCGTGGCCATGCTTATGTTGCAGACAATGGCGACGTGATGTTTGATGTGGAAAGCTTTAAAGAATACGGCAAATTATCGCGCCAAGATCTCGACCAATTACAAGCCGGTGCACGTATTGAAATTAATGAAATCAAGAAAAACCCAATGGATTTCGTGCTTTGGAAAATGTCGAAAGAAAACGAACCAAGCTGGCCATCACCATGGGGTGCGGGCCGTCCAGGTTGGCACATTGAATGTTCAGCAATGAACTGCAAACAACTTGGCGAACATTTTGATATTCACGGTGGCGGTTCTGACCTAATGTTCCCGCATCACGAAAATGAAATCGCCCAATCTTGCTGTGCTCATGGGGGCCAATATGTGAATTATTGGATCCATTCTGGCATGATTATGGTAGATAAAGAAAAAATGTCGAAATCCCTCGGCAACTTCTTCACTATTCGTGATGTATTAAACCACTACAATGCAGAAGCGGTGCGTTATTTCTTATTAACAGCACACTATCGCAGCCAACTCAATTATAGTGAAGAAAACCTGAATTTAGCACAAAGTGCATTAGAACGTTTGTACACCGCTTTACGTGGCACCGATCAAAGTGCGGTTGCTTTTGGTGGTGAAAATTTTGTGGAAGCCTTCCGTGAGGCAATGGATGATGATTTCAATACACCGAATGCCCTTTCTGTCTTATTTGAAATGGCTCGTGAAATCAATAAATTGAAAACTGAAGATACAGAAAAAGCCAATGGTCTTGCTGCTCGTTTACGTGAATTAGCGGGTATCTTAGGTTTACTTCAACAAGATCCAGAAAAATTCTTACAAGCGGGCTCTGACGATGATGAAGTCGCAAAAATTGAAGCGCTCATCAAACAACGCAACGAAGCGCGTGCTGCTAAAGATTGGGCTGCTGCAGATGCGGCTCGTAATGAACTCACTGCAATGGGAATTGTGTTAGAAGACGGCCCTAACGGCACGACGTGGCGTAAACAATAATCTCACTTTGATACAAAAACTGCGGTCAAATTGACCGCAGTTTTTCTTTTAAGAAGAAAGCATTACATTTTCGGTTTTTCCATTGTTTTTGCTTTTTTCTTCATTTCTTTTGCTTTCATTTCTTTTGTTTTCATATCATCAGATTTCATTCCTTCTGATTTCATATTATCCATTTTCATGTCGTGAGATTTCATATCATGAGATTTCATCATCCCATCAGATGCCATTTTGTCATTTTGCATTGGCATAGCGTCTTTTGTCATCGGCATGGAATCTTTTGTCATCGGCATGGAATCTTTTGCCATCGACATTTCATTAGATTTCATATCGGTCGCATAAAGACTGGTTGCGAAGAAAAGTGCAGCAATAGCAGTAAAGGTTGTTTTTGAAGTAATATTTTTCATTTTGAATCTTCCTTAATTTGTGAATAATTAGCATTGGATGGAAAGGTTTCCCCTTTCATTATCATTAGACGAATGAGAAATCTATTTCTTACACTTTTTTCAAGGAAAAAATATGAAAACTGGAATTTCCAATAAAGACTTGGCTCAAATTAGAGAGCAAATGCTGAAATTTGCCACATTACAGGTGGGCGATTCTGTATTAGCTGAAGATTTGGTGCAAGAGAGTTTTTTAAGTGCATTTAACCATCTTGAGCAATTTAAACGACAAGCGGCATTTAAGACCTGGGTCTTTGCTATCTTAAAAAATAAAATCATTGATTTTCTTCGTCAGAAAGGCAAATTAGTGCTAGAAACCGAAATTGAAGATGAAGAACAAACTAATCATTTCTTTGATGAAGGGGGCCACTGGAAAGCTGAACATTCTCCACTCGATCTCGAACTGAGCGAAAGTGCGGTCTATTCTGAAGAATTCTGGCTGATTTTTGAAACTTGCTTAACTTGCCTGCCAGCCAAACAAGCCAAGATTTTTATGATGAGAGAGTTTTTGGAATTATCTTCCGAAGAAATTTGCCAAGAAAATCAACTAAGCATAAGTAACTTGCACACGACACTCTATCGTGCTCGCTTACAACTTCAAAACTGCTTATCTCATAAACTTTAAGGAGTGATTTTATGAAATGTCGCCAAGCGACTCGACTCATTTCAGATGCGCAAGAACGCTCATTAATGACTAAAGAAAAAATTGGGCTCAATTTGCATCTTGCCATCTGTACACATTGCCGTAAATTTCAACGAAATTGTGGCACATTGAGAAAATTAATGAAGGATTTCAAGGGATAAAAAATCGGAAGACAACTTCCGCTTATTTACTCTATTACTTCGCAATTAACGCTTCTGCACGTGAAATCACTTCTTTAACTTCATCATCCGTCAATTTACCTTCTTTCACAAATTGCACCTTGCCGGTTTTATCAAGCAAAATAATCACGCTGTCTTTTTCACGCAATCCCCATGCATTTTTGACCGCACTTTTATCATCTAAAATCACTTGGCTGTGGGCATTTTCTTTTTTACCTTTTTCTGCACTACTTTTCACAAACATGCCTGTGCCCACGACGGCATCATCTGCATTAATAATCGTCGTGGTTTGATATTTAGCTTGGTTAAAATGAGAGGCTTTGATGGCTTCTATCATCGCTTGATTTCTCTCTTTTGCCGCACTTCTGCCTGCAATATGCTGAATCACTCGAACTTTGCCTGGCAATGCCGTTGAGCTCCACGATTTATACGCTACATCATTGCCATTTAAAGTGATTTCACCTTTATCCGAAACCGTTACGTTCGCTAAAATCTGATTAGGTTGAATATTGTGTGCGAATGCATTAACTGAGATTAAACTGCCCATCACTGCACTCAAAAGCATGATTTTTTTCATAAATACCTCATAAATTTCGTGAAATTGCCCATTTTTTGGCGAATAGTCACTTTTTTGTTATACTCCGTGCGCATTATACTTTGCTTAAATCAGATAAAGAAGGAAAAAGAAATGGATCAAATGCCAGCTTGCCCAAAATGTAAAGGCGAATATGTTTATCATGATTCTGTGAATTTTGTTTGCCCTGATTGTGGCAATGAGTGGAATGGTAACGAAACAGTTGAAACCGATGACGATCAACTGATTGTTAAAGATAGCAACGGTAATTTATTAGCCGATGGTGATGATGTGCTTTTAATTAAAGATTTAAAATTAAAAGGTTCATCTGAAGTGTTGAAGAAAGGCACTAAATTCAAAAACATCCGTCTAGTAAACGGTGATCACAACGTCGATTGTGGAAAAATCATGTTGAAATCCGAATTCTTGAAAAAAGCTTAAGAATTCACAATAAAAAGAGCGGTCGATTTTAACGTTGTTTTAAATCGACCGCTCTTTTTTTATTTTCGTTATACCTTCGCAGGTTTCACAATTTCACTTGGATAACAACCAAGCACTTTCAGATAATTACTGAATTGCTTAAGCTCCTCCAAGGCAATTTGGGTATCTGGATGATGAATGTTTCCTTCAATCTCCAAATAGAACATTTCTTCCCAAGGTTTGCCATAAATTGGACGAGATTCAAGCTTGGTCATATTAATACCGTGCTTTTTAAACACAAGTAAAGCATCCACTAGGGAACCCGCTTGTTGCGATGTTGTCATCAACAATAAAGTTTTTGTGTGAATTTGTGGTGAAACTTCACGAGCTTGTTTGGCTACCACAATAAAACGAGTAATGTTGTTTTCTTGATTCGCAATATTATGTTTTAACACATGTAAGCCGTAAAGCTTGCCACCATCTTCATTACCTAATGCCGCAATATTCGGTTTATTCAAGCTTGACACAAGCTGCATTGCATGAGAGCTACTTTCGCAGTACTCGATATGCACACGCTCAAGACTTTGAATAAATTGACTACACTGCTGGATCACCTGTGGATGGCTATAAAGTGTATCAATTTTGCTTAAATCATCCTGCTCATTCACTAAAACACAGTGTTTGATAGGATAAGCCAACTCGCCCACCAAAGATAAGGTTGTATGTTGAAGCAAATCATAAACTTCATTAATTGCACCTGACGTGGTGTTTTCTAAAGGAAGTACGCCATAATCAGCTTCCCCAATTTCAACCTTTTCAAAAATTTGAGCAAAAGAATCGCAACTGATTTCAGCAAATTGTTGATGGTAGCGAGCCGCATAATTACGCGCAGCCAAATTAGAGTAAGAACCACGCTTGCCTAAAAAAGCGATATGTAACGTTTCTTCTCGTTGCTCATTGAGTTTTTTCTGCAAATACACTTGTTGTGTTAACACTGAATCTTCAATGATTTTTTGGAAGACTGATGTAATATACTGTGGTTCAAGCTGATAATTTTGACTTTCAGCAAATTGCACAAGCTCTTGTAAGAGCTGTTGTTCACGCTCTAAATCACGCAACGCTTTTTGCGTTACTTCTTTGCTTCTCACTACATCATATGCCAGACGATGACGCTCTGAAAGCAGCTTTAACAAGCTGCGATCAATTTGCGTAATTTGCTGACGAATTTCTGATAAATCTAATGCCATTTCATTCCTTATTTAAAGGTTACTTCATTGTGAGGGATGTATTTCTCCGCATTAATAGGTGAATTTTTCTCAAAAAATTCTTTTAAAACATCCGCATCAATAAAACCAGTATTAACAAAAGTTGGATTTTTGGTCATAACCGGATAACCATCTCCACCTGCAGCATTATAACTTGGTACAGAAATACGGTAAATTTTATTTAAATCCAATGGTTTGCCTTGAATTTTCACATTTTCAACTTTCTTATCCGCACGATTCACTGTCATGCTGATACCTGAATATTGTGCATAGGCACCAGAATCTACTTCTTTCAATGCCACCACATTTAAATAATCCAATAATTCTTTACCGGTTAATTCAAAATAGCTCACAATGTTACCAAATGGATGGATTTTTAAAATGTCTTTATAAGTCACATCACCTTCTTGGATAGAATCACGAATACCACCTGAGTTCATGATACCAATGTCTGCTTTCGCTTTTTGGCGTTGTGCTTCTGCAATTAAGTGACCAAGGTTAGTTTGTTCAAAACGAATAATGGTACGATCACCTTCTAACTTACCATTTAGTTTACCCACTTTTTGGCTTAATAAAGCATCTCCTTTATCTTGGTAAGATTTTAAAAGTTTTTCCATTTCTGGATCTTGTGGAATCTCTTCGGCATAATTCACATATTCTGTTTTGCCATCTTCTTTTTTCACTTTTTTCTTCAAGTTCACTGGAATTAATTGATAATTCACTAATTTTAATTCACCATTTTTGAACTCAAAGTCTGCACGACCAACATATTTACCCCATTCAAACGCCTGCATAATCCAAGTACCATTTTGGAAATCTGGTTTACATGGCTGAGTTGGTTGATAATCTTTAATCCATACACCTTTGTCATCCACACAAATCGGATCATGGCTGTGGCCACCGATAATCATATCGAATGCGCCTTTATCTAAATTACGCGCAAGACTTACATCGCCTGGTGCATTTGAACCATGTTTCGCATCATAGTAATAGCCCATATGTGTTAAAGCGATTTTTACATCGGGCTTAACTTTTTCATTTAGCTCTTTTAATGTGGCTTTTGCTACTGTTGTTGGGTCTTCAAACTTCACATTGTGAAGATATTCTGGGTTACCTAATTTTGCGGTATCCTCTGTGGTTAAACCGACCACGGCAATTTTAAGATCTTGTTTATTTAAAATGGTATAAGGTTTAACTAAAGTTTTACCTGTTTTGGTGTTAATGACGTTTGCAGATAAGAATGGGAAGTTCGCCCATTTTTCTTGCATGTCAAGGATTTGTAATGGATTATCAAACTCGTGATTACCTAATACGGTTGCTTCATAGCCCATCGCATTCATTGCTTTAATGTCAGGTTCTGCTGTTTGCATATCTGACTCAGGTACACCGGTATTAAAATCACCTGCATTTAATAAAACGAGTGAGCCACCTTTTTGCTCCACTTCGGCTTTTACGCGATTAACAATTGTTTTGTGTGCTGGAAAGCCATATTCACCTTTTGCATTCGGCCAAAAATGTCCGTGCGTATCATTGGTGTGCAATATGGTAAATTGATAAGTTTTATCTTGTTCATATGCCATTGCCGCAGAAGTTGCTAGCACAAGAGGAAGTACGGTAAATAATTTTTTCATAATAAAAAACACCTCTATTTTTGACCGCTCTTTACCTTCGCAGAAAACAAAAATAACAGAGCAAGATAGGAAATAAAAAAGCTATACTCCCGAAAGAAGTATAGCTTTTCAACAAAACATTGTTAGATGAGTACCTGTGCAGGCGCAACATAACCTTGTGGAACTTGTTTCTTATCTTCAAAGGTAACAAATTCCCACGCTTCCTGATCGGCAAGTACAGCACGGAGTAACTTATTATTTAAACCGTGACCAGATTTATAAGCTTTGAAATCACCGATGATGTTATAACCACACATATAAAGATCGCCAATCGCATCAAGCATCTTGTGACGAACTAATTCATCTCTGAAGCGTAATCCGTCTTCATTTAAGATACGGTAATCATCTAATACGATGGCATTATCTAGGCTACCGCCTAATGCAAGACCTTGAGATTGAAGATACTCAATATCTTTCATGAAACCAAAGGTTCTTGCACGACTAATTTGATGTACGAATGCTTGTGCTGAGAAATCCATCACGTAATTACGTACATTTTTACTAATTGCAGGATGATCAAAGTCGATTGTGAAATCTAAACGGAAACCATTATAAGGTTTGAATTCTGCCCATTTGTCACCGTCTTCTACTCGTACATTTTTCTTAATACGAATAAATTTCTTCGGTGCATTTTGTTCTTCAATACCTGCGTCTAAAAGCAAGTAAATGAATGGGCTTGCACTACCGTCCATGATTGGAATCTCAGGTGCATCAACTTCGATAATGATATTATCGATACCTAAACCTGCTAATGCTGCGTTTAAGTGTTCTACGGTTGAAACACGCACACCTTGTTCATTCACAAGTGCAGTACAAAGCATTGTATCGCGCACTGAATCCGCATTCGCAGGGAAAGTCACTGGCGGATTAAGATCAGTACGGCAGTAAATCACGCCAGTATTCGGCATAGCCGGGCGCAACGTTAATGTTACTTTTTTACCGCTATGTAAGCCTACACCTGTGACTTTAATGCTTTGTTTTAATGTTCTTTGTTTAATCATCTCTTTTACCTTATTGCTTTACAACAAGATTACTTTTACTCTTATTTCTCATCACGACCAAATGATGCCGGATTGAAGAAATTAGGATTGTTTCTTAACTGTTCTAAACGACTTGGATCAAGCGGTTTATTTAAGTTACCGTATTGCGAATTTTGTTCCTGTGCTGGTTCTGGTTGTGGATTATGTCTTAATGCATCTAAACCATGTAAACCAACTGGCGGTTGTGGTTGAATCGTTTCTTGCGCTACAGGTTGTTGAACTTGAGCTTGTTGCACTGTCGCTTGGGGACGAGCAATCACTACAGGCTCTGCTGAAACTACATCACCTAAACCTGTCGCAACGATCGTTACACGAATTTCATTGCTCATTTCAGGAACTAAACTGGTACCTACTACGATAGTTGCGTCCTCTGATGCAAAGCTACCTACTGTGTCACCCACCACGTTAAATTCATCAAAGCCGAGATCCATGCCTGAGGTAATATTAACAAGGATACCCTTAGCATTAGACAGATCGACTTTCTCTAATAAATCATTTTTAATTGCAAGACGTGCTGCTTCTTCTGCACGACCCGCACCAGGCTCACTTTGAGCAGAACCAAAACCAATCATCGCTTGGCCCATTTCCGACATAACGGTTCTTACGTCAGCAAAGTCCACGTTGATTAAACCTGGAGAGGTAATCATATCGGAGATGCCCATAACAGAGTTACGTAATACGTCATTCGCAGCAGCAAAAGCATCAATTAATGTTGCATTTTTCGGGAGAACTTTTTGAATTTGTTGGTTAGGAATGATGATCATTGAATCCACATATTGTGAAAGATCTTTAATCCCTAATTCAGCAAATTGCATACGTTTTTTGCCTTCAAAGCTAAATGGCTTAGTAACAACAGCAACAGTTAAAATGCCTAATTCTTTCGCTACTTTAGCAACGATTGGTGCCGCACCAGTACCTGTACCACCACCCATACCAGCAGCGATAAAGACCATGTCTGCACCTTCAAGCATTTTACGGATTTCTTCTTGGTCATCTTCAGCCGCTTTACGACCTACATTTGGATTTGCACCCGCACCAAGACCTTTCGTTGTTGCCCCACCAATTTGTACAGTTTGTTGAACTTGGCTTTTGCGTAATGCTTGCGCATCGGTATTCACCGCATAGAATACGATCTTACCGTGTTCATCGCTATCAATTGCACTTTCGCCCAAGAAATTACCATTGAATTCTTGTTGAACCATGTTAGCAACCATGTGGTTAACTGCGTTACCGCCGCCTCCACCAACACCGACAACCTTAATCAGTGCACCTGTTTGCTCTTCAAAATCACCATACTCTGGGTATAACATTTGCTGTTCTCCGTTACTGCTAATACTCTGTTAGCATATTAATAAAAGTTAAATATTTTCTATTGTAAATTAAAACGCTAAAATTATCAAAATTCTGACTTCACTTTATTGAAAAAACTTTTTACACCTTTCCAGATTTTTTTGCAAAGCGCCTCTTCGCCGTAACCAGGATCAACAGGATCATTATCACTATTTTGATGATGATATTGTAGTAACCCGACTACTGTTGAATATTGCGGGCGATTTACATAATCCGTTAAGCCTGTAATATTCAATGGACTACCAATGCGCACTTGGCAACCAAATACATTCGAAGCACAATCTTTTAGGTCTTCAATTTGTGCACCACCACCGGTAATAACGACACCAGCAATTAATTCAAATTTAATATGTTTGCTTTCTAAATCTGCTTTAAGCTTATCTAATTCGTCCTTAACAACGCCTAATAGTTCAATATATCTTGCTGAAGTGATTAAAGATAAATCACTTTTTGTTAAAGCACGTGGCGCTCGCCCACCAATACTTGCTACTTCAATTTTTTTATCACCATGTAGGCGAGCTGGATACAATGCACTTGCATAGTTCACTTTAATACGTTCGGCTTCTGCACGAGAAACGGTACATGCATGAGCAATATCATTCGTGACAATATTGCCTGCATAAGGAATAACCTTGCTAAAGCGTAATGAACCATTGGTATAAACCATCACATTCATAGTACCCGCGCCGAAATCGATTAAGCACACGCCTAAATCTTTTTCATCTTCAGTTAAAACAGAATGCGTTGCAGCAAAGCCGGAGAACACCACTTTATCAACTTGTAATCCACAACGCTCAACCGCTTTTTTCAAGTTATTTTGCCAGTCTTGGTGACAAGCGATTAAGTGTACATTTGCTTTCAAACGAACACCGTGTAGACCTAATGGATTTTTAATATTAACTTGTTTATCTACCGCGTATTCTTGAGGAATAATGTGTAATAAAGAAAGGCCTTCAGGTAATTTTACTGAACTTGCTGTATGTAAAGCATCATCAATCTCTTCTTGAGTCACTTCATTTTCAGAAATAGCAACAAAACCGCTCTCATTCAGGCTTTGAATATGTTCACCCGTAATTGCAAGAGTCACACTCATAATTTGGCAATCAGCCATTGATTCAGCCGCTTCAATAGCACGTTGGATAGAGTTAACAACGGCATCTAAATCAGTAATACTGCCACGATCAATCCCTTTCGATGGACAGCTACCCACGCCAAGTACGTTTACGACGCCATCAGGAAGCACTTCCCCAACAACAGCAACAACTTTTGATGTACCAACTTCAAGACCTACAATGACTTTCGGTTCCAACTCTTTTCCCATTTTCTTATTACACCTAATGAATTATTTTATTTCTCTGTCAATCCAACCGCTGCTGATGCAGATGCATAGCGCAAATCTACATAATCAATTCGTTTACCTTCAGGCACTTCAATTTGTGGGTAAATCGTTACAAATCGATCTAATTTTGGTTTCCAATCTCCGCGCCCAAGTTTCAATACTATATCATTATCTAGCGTAACTTGCCATGCACCGCGATCATCAATTCGAACACCTTTAACAACTAAATTTTTGGCTTTAAAATCAGCGAAAATTTGATTCCAAGCTTCTAATACTTTCAAGCTTTGATAATCTGGGCCACCTAAATAAGGTAAAGCTTTTTCTTTTAACTTATCCATCGGTAATTGGAAAACAGTTCCCTCTTTTGTGACGAACTCTGTTTTATTCCAAATTGCAACTGGCTGATATTCTGACAGCCAAATACTTAAACGATTTGGCCAAATTTTACGAACCACCGCACCTTTTACCCACGGAATCGTTTCAAGTTGCTCTTGAATTTGCTTAACGTCTTGTCCCCAGAAGCCCTTGAGAGAGCCCATTTTGAGCAACACATCCTGCACATCCGGATAAGTGGTAAATTCATTTTGACCTACTAAGGCATAGGCAGTAATTTTTCTATCACCGTCTAAGCTTTCAAGCCAACTCTGCCAGTTTGAATAAACGAAATACCCTAGCCCCGCACAAAGTAACACCAAAGCAAGTTTAATCTGCAACATAAAACGGAATTTACCTTCTCCGTTAGATGTGCGACCAAATTGCGTTGGCGGTGTATTTTTGCGCTTAATTACATTCATTACGCACTCAACTCCAAAATTTTCACAACGAGTTGTTCAAATGAAATTCCGACTGTTGACGCAGATTTAGGGAATAAACTGTGACTTGTCATGCCTGGGTTCGTATTTACTTCGACTAAACGGAAATTACCTTGTGCATCAGTCATCACATCAATGCGGCTCCAGCCACGACAACCCACGACGTCATAAGCTCGTTTAACTAATTTCGCTAATTCTTCTTCACCTTCAGCTGAAAGGCCGGCAGGACAAAAATATTGAGTATTATCTGAAATATATTTCGCATCATAATCATAAAACTCACCTTCTGGCACAATGCGAACAGCTGGCAATACTTCACCACCTAAAACAGGCACAGTTAATTCATCACCAGCCAACCATTCTTCAATCAAAATGGTGTTATCAAATTTAAGTGCATAATCGACCGCACTTTTTAATTCTTCGACTGCTTTTACTTTCGTTAAACCCACACTTGAACCTTCAAGAGATGGCTTAACCATCAAAGGTAAACCTAACTTTTCGACCACAGCTTGTGGGTTTAGTTCGTGAGCGTTTTCTTTGGTCACGATCTCCATATCAGCAACAGGTAAACCAAAGGATTTCCATAACATTTTAGTACGCATTTTATCCATGGTTAACGCTGAAGCCATCACGCCACAACCAGTGTAAGGCAAACCGATTTGTTCTAATAAACCTTGCATGGTGCCATCTTCACCTCCGCGACCATGTAAAATGTTAAAGACACGATCAAAACCATCAGCCTTTAAATTCGCGACATTATATTCTTTAGGATCGATACCATGTGCATTATAACCTTGGCTCACTAATGCGTTTAACACGGCTGCGCCAGAATTAAGGGAAACTTCACGTTCAGCAGATGTGCCGCCTAACAATACAGCAATTTTTTCTTGTTTTAAATTCATTGTTTTATCCTGTTTTCTTTTTATTCTTCATCAAAAGTGCGGTTATTTTTCGGTGTATTTATGCTTTCCAACTCTCAGCTAAACCACGAGAAATTTTGCTTACACTTCCCGCACCTTGGGCAAGAATTAAATCACCATCTTGAATAATTTGATCTAATACATCGCCAAGTTGTTCCGTATCAGAAACTAAAATAGGATCGACTTTTCCTAGATTACGAATAGAACGACAAAGTGCTTTACTATCTGCACCGACAATTGGTGCTTCGCCTGCGGCATACACGTCTAACATAATCAATGCATCCACTTGGGATAATACTTGCACGAATTCATCAAATAAATCGCGAGTGCGTGAATAACGGTGAGGTTGGAAAATCATGACAATACGTTTATCCCCCCAACCTTCGCGTGCCGCTTTAATTGTTACATCAACTTCTGTTGGGTGATGACCATAATCATCCACTAAGCGTACTTTACCATTTGGACGGATAAACTCACCTAATTGGTCAAAACGTCTGCCCGCACCTTGGAAATCAGCAAGCGCTTCTAAAATTGCTTCATTGCCAATACCTTCTTCTTTTGCTACAGCAAGTGCTGCCGTCGCATTTAACGCATTGTGTTTACCTGGCACATTCAATAATACATTGATGCGTTCACCACTTGGGCAAACTACGGTGTAATGGCCTTGGAAACCCGTTTGTTCATAATCCTCAATACGGTAGTCAGCATGTTCACTGAAACCATAGGTTAATACTTGACGTCCAACTTGAGGAACAAGTTCCATTAATACCGCATCATCTGCGCACATCACCGCTAAACCGTAGAACGGTAAGTTATGTAAGAACTTCACGTAAGTGGCTTTCATCTTCTCAAAATCACCACCGTACGTATCCATATGATCCGGTTCAATATTGGTTACCACAGAAACCATAGGTTGCAAGTGTAGGAAAGATGCATCACTTTCATCTGCTTCTGCGATTAAATAACGGCTTGCACCTAAATGCGCATTTTTACCGGCTGATTTAACTAAACCACCATTAACGAAAGTTGGATCCAGTTTCGCTTGAGTATACACCATCGAAATCATGGCAGTGGTGGTGGTTTTACCATGGGTACCCGCAACAGCAATACCATGGCGGAAACGCATAATTTCAGCTAACATTTGTGCTCGCTGAATCACGGGAATACGATTTTGTTTAGCAGCGATTAATTCTGGGTTGTCTTCATGGATCGCACTTGATACCACAACCACACTTGCCCCTTTCACATTTTCAGCTTGGTGACCAATGAAAATTTTTGCGCCAGCTTGAGCAAGACGCTGAGTCACGACACCATCTGCAATATCAGAACCAGAGATATCATAACCTTCATTCAATAAAATTTCGGCAATCCCACTCATACCAGCACCACCGATACCAATGAAATGAATTTGTTGAACCCGACGCATCTCAGGGATAATCTTTCTAATCTCGTCCGAAATATGTTTCATATTATTTCACCTTTATTTTTAACCGCACTTTTAGGTTAAGGGTTTATTTACTATCCCTCAACTTCTCTGTTCTTATTTCGCGTTCTCTACGATGACATCAGCTACACGTTTAGCCGCTAATGGTGATGACATTTCTTTTGCCTTAATCGCCATCGCTAGTAATGTTTCACGATCTGTTTTTTCTAAGAAATCGACTAACACATCTGCATTTAATTCATTTTGCTGAATAATTTTTGCTGCGCCTGCATCGGCAAGATATTTCGCATTTAAATATTGTTGTTGATCTTTATGCTGGAATGGTATAAAAATCGCAGGCGTCCCCACAGCAGCTAATTCGCATACTGTTAGTGCACCAGAGCGACAAATCACCACATCTGCCCAAGCGTAAGCTTCCGCCATATCATCAATAAATTCTGTAATTTTGACCGAATCTGCATGTTCACCATAAAGTGCGGTCACACTTTCAACAGAACCTTTCCCCACTTGATGACGAACCTCTAATTTATCTGCCAAACGAGCAACAACTTGTGGGATAGTCTGATTGAGTACGCGAGCTCCTTGGCTTCCCCCCACGACAAGTACTCTCAATTTTCCACTTCTTTCTGAAAAACGCGCTTGTGGTGATGGCATTTCAAATAAATCTTGGCGAACTGGGTTTCCTACAACTTCGGCATCTTTAAATGCCGTTGGAAAAGCTTGTAATACACGTGTTGCAATTTTAGCCAACCATTCATTGGTTAAGCCTGCTACGGCATTTTGTTCATGTAAAATAACTGGCACGCCACAAAGTTTTGCAGCGATACCTCCAGGGCCTGACACATAACCACCCATGCCTAATACCGCATTAGGTTGATATTCTTGAATAATTTTACGAGCTTGCAATACCGCTCTTAAAATAGCAAAAGGTGCGCCTAGTAATGCTTTAATGCCTTTACCACGCAACCCTGAAATTTGAATAAAACGAATAGGAATGCCATGTTTTGGTACAAGCTGTGCTTCCATGCGATCTTTGGTGCCTAACCAGCAAATTTCCCAACCTTCTTTTTGTAAGGTTTGAGCAACAGCGATGGCGGGGAAAACATGTCCACCAGTACCACCTGCCATAACTAATAATTTTTTACTCATAAATATCCCTAATCATCTCTCAAACGAGCTTGACCACCACGTTGTAATCTATTTTCATGGTCAATACGCAATAAAATCCCTACGGTTGCCGACATAATAATGATACTTGAACCACCGTAACTCACTAACGGGAAAGTTAAACCTTTTGTCGGTAACATCCCTAATGCCATACCGAGATTGACAAACCCTTGGAAGAAAATCCAGAAACTAATACCCAAAGCAAAAAAACCACGGAAACGCTGTTCTAACATGAGTGATTCACGTCCGATTTTCATCGCACGGAAAATCAATAAACCTAAAAGAATGACAACAACAAAAATACCAATAAAACCGAATTCTTCACCAATAATCGCCATGATAAAGTCAGTATGTGCTTCAGGAAGATAATCAAGTTTTTGAATGGAGTTACCCAGTCCTTCCCCACTAATTTCACCACGACCAAACGCCATCAATGAATTCGTTAACTGAAATCCTGTTCCGTAAGGATCTTTAAACGGCTCTAAGAAACCGGTAAACCGTTTTAAACGATAAGAGGCAGAAAGGACTAACCAAATAAAGAGAAGTATGCCTGTACCAATTAGCAAAATAAATTGCCAAAAATTTGCACCAACAATAAAAAGCATACCGAAAGTGATCACAAATAGTACCACTGTACTCCCTAAGTCAGGTTGAGCGAGTAAGAATACGCCTAATACCCCCATCACAATGAAAGGCTTAACCGCACTGAATTTTTTACCTCGAACTTCATCATAACGACGCGTAAAATAGCTCGCGAGGAAACAGGTTAAAGCTAACTTAGCAAATTCCGCAGGCTGGAAATTTAAAATCCCCAAAGAAATCCAACGTTTTGCACCATTAACAGAAGTACCGATACCGAGAACCAGTATTAATAAAACAATGGCTAGTAAGAAAATTTTAGCGTGCCACTTTTCCCATTGAGAAGAAGAAATTTGGAGAGTTAAATAACAAGTCGCTAAAGAAAGTAAGACATAAACGGCATCACGTTTAGCAAAATAGAATGTATCATTAAATACGCGTGCACTGTAAGGCATTGAAGCAGAAGTTACCGCTACTAAACCAATCAGCAATAGCACGACAAAAAGCCAAAACAATGCGCGATCGTAAAGTAATCCTTGCGGTGTCACTCTCGCCCATTGTTCATAATTTTGTTTTATTTTATTGATAAATTCCATTACTACCTTAATTCTTTAAGCTAATTTTGCTAAACGAGTAAACTCTTCGCCACGTTTTTCAAAAGAGGCAAACTGATCCAAACTTGCGCAAGCAGGAGATAATAACACCATATCGCCTGATTTTAAATGTGGACGTAAAAATGAAATGGCTTGTTCCATAGTTTCAAACAAATGGCTTTGACTTGAAAGTGCTGCGAGTTGTTTGCCATCACGACCAAAGCAATAGGTTGAAATATGAGGTTGGTTGATTAAATCAGCGAGTTCAGAAAAATCTGCCCCTTTACCATCACCACCTAATAAAAGATGTAACGTTCCCTCAACATATAACCCTGCCAATGCTGCAACGGTGCTACCTACATTGGTGGCTTTAGAATCATTAATCCAACGAACACCATTCGCTTGATGGGCTAATTGGAAACGATGCTCTAAGCCTTTAAATTGACGAAGTGCGGTACGAATTGCCTCTAAATTTATACCTACTGCTTGCGCTAATGCTGTAGCGGCTAAAATATTCATGTAATTATGACGGCCAACTAAGGTCGCTTCATCACAAGGTAAAATGACTTCCTCTTTCGCCATTAAGTACTGTTTACCGTTTTCGGTTTTTAGCCAGTAATCCGCTTGATTTTCAGCAAAAGACACAACCTTCTTAGCTTGATTTTCACCTTCGCCAAACGTGAGTTTATCTTCTAAATTCACTACCGCTGTTTCTGCATTGTGGTAAATGCGTAATTTGGCTTGGCGATAATCCTCTAAATCCACATAGCGATCCATGTGATCTTCAGTCACATTAAGCACAGTCGCTGCAGCCGCTTTTAAACTATAAGTGGTTTCAAGTTGGAAACTGGAAAGTTCTAATACATAAAGTTCGCAATCTTCATTTAATAATGACAACGCAGGAATGCCAATGTTCCCCCCCATTCCGACTTTTATTCCGGCCGATTTCGCCATTTCATAAACTAATGTTGTCACGGTGCTTTTACCGTTAGAGCCGGTAATCCCGACAATTGGCTTCGTTGCTGCTCGGCAGAATAATTCAATATCTCCAATCACTTCTACGCCTGCCGAAAGTGCGGTCTGAATTTCAGGTGTTTTTACCGCGAGCCCTGGGCTAATGACAATAATATCGCTTTCAAGTAACCATTGTTGATTTAGACTACCTGTGTGTAAAGGAACATTTTTAGGTAATTGATCCGCGCCAGCAGGATGTTCGCGAGTATCAATTACATGAATATTCGCTTGTTGAGATTGAAGATATTCAACGCAAGAAAGGCCTGTTTTTCCGAGGCCTATGATGGTGATAGTTTTATTTTGATATAGATTTGTCATGTTGTTTTTCTTCTCTCGTATTCTGGGATCACGCAGGGTGCAACAAGTGCACCCTACAAAAATTATCTTAGTTTGAGCGTTACAAGCCCCATCAACACCAACATTAAGGAGATAATCCAAAACCGAATAATCACTCTTGGTTCTGGCCAACCTTTTAATTCAAAGTGGTGATGAATTGGTGCCATTCTAAAAATACGTTGTTTTCTTAATTTGTAAGAACCCACTTGCAAAATCACAGACAAGGCTTCAACAACAAATACACCACCCATAATCACTAATAAGAATTCTTGACGAACAAGGATGGCAACAACACCGAGTGCGCCACCAAGTGCTAGAGAACCTACATCGCCCATAAAGACTTGAGCCGGATAAGTGTTAAACCATAAGAATCCTAAGCCAGCCCCTACGATTGCAGTACAGAACACTACGACTTCTGAACTATATTTGATATAAGGAATATGTAAGTATTCTGCAAAATTAACGTTACCAGTCGCCCATGCAATTAAAGCAAATGCACCTGCGACTAACGCTGTTGGCATGATGGCAAGACCATCTAAACCGTCGGTTAAGTTTACCGCATTGCCTGTGCCCACAATCACAAAGTAAGACAACACAATATAGAATAGGCCTAATTGCGGCATGATATCTTTGAAGAATGGAATCACTAAACGGGTTGCATCTGTATCATGACCTAACCAATATAACCAAATGATCGCTACTAATGCGACTACTGACATCCAGAAATATTTCCAACGCGCAATTAAACCATCTGTATTTTTACGCGTGATTTTACGGAAATCATCCACAAAGCCAATTGCACCGTAGCCAAACAACACAAATAAGCAAATCCAAACATAAGGATTCATTAAGTTAGCCCATAATAACGTACTCACACCGATGGAGAATAAAATCATCACACCGCCCATGGTTGGCGTACCTTTTTTCGCAAAGTGACTTTCAGGACCATCATTACGCACTTCTTGGCCAAATTTTAAAATTTGAAGGCGTTTGATCACTTTCGGACCAATCCATAAAGAAATGAAAAGTGCGGTCAATAATGCCAAAATCGCACGTACGGTAATATAGGAAATGGCATTGAATGCCGTTTCATAGCGAACTAAGTATTCAGCAAGCCAAACTAACATAAACTATCCTTTAATGAATAAATCGTCTCTTCCATTTTCATTGAGCGCGAGCCTTTCGCTAATACGACGACTTTTTGGTTTTCTTGTAATTTCTGTTTAATAATATCTAACGCATAAGCTGTCAATTCAGCTTTATCTGTAAAATGTTTTCCCAAAACAGCTTCAGAAATGACCGCACTTTCTGTTCCGTAAGAAAGCACCAAATCTAATTTAGCTTGTTTTGCGTGCTCGCCCACTTGTCGATGACATTTTAGACTATCCTCGCCTAATTCTTTCATATCGCCCACGAGTAGAATACGGAAAGCATCATAACCTTTTAAAACATCAATCGCAGCTTGTAAAGAATCAACATTCGCATTGTAAGTATCATCTAATAAAAGTAGATTTTCGTTCACTTGAATCGGGAATAAGCGTCCTTTTACTTGAGAACGATGTTCAAGACCTGCTTTTACATCAGCAAGACTCGCGCCCACATTCATAGCAAGTGCGGTCGCTGCCAACGCATTTTTTACATTATGCTCACCTAAATAAGGCAAATTAATTTCAATACTACCTTTTGGCGAAACTAACGTAAACATCGAGCCATTAGGTGAATGTTTTACATTTTCAGCTTTGTAATCGCCACCATTAAAATATTGAATAGCATGGGAACCTATTTCTTTTTGCCACAATTCAATATAATCATGTTCACTGTTAATAATGGCTACACCATCTGGGGTTAAACCACGATAGATTTCCCCTTTCGCACGTGCTACACCTTCAATTGAACCAAATCCTTCTAAATGTGCAGCCGCTACATTATTCACTAATGCGGCTTCAGGCTGAGCAAGATGCGTGGTGTAATCAATTTCACCTTGATGATTGGCACCTAATTCAATAACGGCAAATTTATGTTGTTCGGTTAAGCGTAATAACGTTAATGGTACGCCAATATCGTTGTTAAAATTACCATTTGTGAATAACACGGCCTCAGGATTGCCTGCTGTTTGTTGCAGAATGGATGCGGTCATCTCTTTTACTGTAGTTTTACCTGAAGAGCCTGTCATCGCCACAGTACGAGGATTAATTTTTTCACGTAACCATTTTGCTAATTGACCAAGGGCTAAGCGCGTATCTGCAACAACCAATTGTGGCGTTGCTATTTCAGTGTTGGCCTGTTGCACAACTAAAGCTGTCGCACCTTGCTCAACGGCTTTATCCAAGTATTGATGTGCATCAAAATGCTCACCTTTTAATGCAAAGAAAAGTGAGTTGGATACCGCTTTACGCGTATCTGTATTGATATTTTCAACAACGGCCTGCCCATCTCCAATAAGATTAGCGTTTAAAATTTGAGCAAGCTGTTGGGTAGTTAGTTTAATCATTCTATTTTTTATTTTTTCGTTAAATAGGCTTCAGCCACTTCTTGATCGGAGAAATGAAGTGTTTTATCCCCAATGATCTGATAGTTTTCATGGCCTTTACCGGCAATCACAATCACATCATTTTCAACCGCATTCTCAATGGTAAATTTAATGGCTTCTTCGCGATCTGGAATCACTCCAACATCTTCCATACGGCTAAATCCCGTAAGGATATCTGCTTCAATTTTATTTGGGTCTTCTGTGCGTGGATTATCTTGGGTTACGATCACTAAATCTGCAAACTGTTCAGCAGCTTTCGCCATCAGCGGACGCTTGCCTGCATCACGATCTCCGCCACAACCAAAGATACACCAAAGTTTACCTTTGCAGTGTTCACGCGCGGCATTTAATGCCTTTTCTAATGCATCTGGAGTATGGGCATAATCAACGATAACCGTTGGTTTACCTGCTTTTTTAATCAATTCCATTCTTCCATTTACCCCTTTTAGCTGTGAAACAGTACGGATAAGATCGTCGAAAGAATAACCTAAAGCCAATAAAACAGCTGTGGCTAACAGCAGATTACTCACGTTAAAGGCGCCAATTAATGGGCTATGTAATGTGCCATTACCCCAACTTGAAGCAACATCAATCACCGCACCTTCGTGAGTAAAACGAATCTGTGTTGCATAAAGCCATTGTTTAGAAGTTGGTTGAAAATCTGGGCGACAGCTGACTGCAATACCATTTGGTAATTCATTTAACCATGCAACCCCAATTGGATCGTCAGCATTGAGAATTTGTAATTCTGGGGCTAAATCAATGAAAAAGCGTTTTTTAGCTTCCGCATACTTTTCCATTGTCTCGTGATAATCCAAATGATCACGACTTAAATTGGTAAAAATAGCGGCTTTAAATTTAAGGGCTTCAACACGGTGTTGAACTAAACCATGTGAAGACACTTCAATAGAAGCAAAATCTGCACCTTTTTCTACAAAATCAGCTAAATTTTCTTGAACTTCAACGGCTGATCCTGTGGTATTTTTGGCTTCTTTGACTTGACCTAATAAACCATTACCAATGGTGCCCATGACGGCTGCTTTATGGCCGAATAGTGTAGCCCATTGGGCTAATAATTGAGAAACGGTGGTTTTACCGTTTGTTCCAGTTACACCAACTAAAGTCAGTTTTTCGGAAGGATGTTCATAGAATTTACCTGCCAATGCAGAAAGATTGGCAGATAAATGATAATAATGAATCACAGGCACATTATTTTGCCACTGGATGCTTAAATGCTCGTTTTCTAAATCTGTTTCCAAAACGACCGCACTTGCGCCAGAAGAGATGGCTTGAGGAACAAATTGACTCGCATCAAAACGATGCCCTTTTACTGCCACAAACAAATCACCTTGGGTAACCTTGCGGCTGTCTAACACCATCGCCTTCACTTTAATGTCTGAAAGCACCGGAAGATCAAAAAGTGCGGTCAATTTTTTCATTGTTTTGCCTTTTCTTAATTCATTTTTTCAAATTTTTGATCGCTTAAGCGAACGGTACGTCTTGCTGTTTTTTCTGTTGGTTCTGCATCTGGTGCAATACCGTTAGCACGTAAGGTATAACCCATAATGCTCGAGAATACTGGTGCTGATACCGCACCACCATAGTACTGCCCTGCTTTCGGATCATTAATCAAAATAACTAGTGCATAACGTGGATCGCTAATTGGTGCAATACCCGCTGTAAATGCCACATATTTCTTAACATAGTGACCATTTTCAATTTTACGCGCTGTACCGGTTTTCGCGCCTACACGATACCCTTCAACCATCGCTCGTTTATTTTTGATCGCGACTTTTTCTAACATGCCCACTACGTCTTTCGTGATTTTCTCTGAGAATACACGTTGACCAATGACTGGTGGATCAACTTTCGTGATAGAAAGCGGACGATAAATCCCGAAGCTACCTAAAGTTGCATAAGCGCGTGCAATTTGTAATGGTGTTGAAGTGATACCATAACCATAAGCCACAGTAGCACGTTCGATATCTGCCCAACGTTTACGGTTTGCATTTAATACACCACGTTGTTCACCAATTAAGCCTAACTCTGTATCTTTACCTAAGCCCGCATTCTGGTAAGTTTCCATTAATGCAGAAGGTGGCATACGTAACGCAAGACGGCTTACACCACGGTTACTGGAGTTAATCAAAATTTCATCTAAGGTTTGTTGTGGGCGAGGTGCCACGTCCACAATTTCTTTACCACTTACGGTAAATGAACCTGTATTAATTACCTCATCACGTCTGACTGCGCCACGTTGAAGTGCGGTCAATACAACGAAAGGTTTTACGGTTGAACCAGGTTCAAAGGTATCGGTAATCGCACGGTTACGTTTTAACTCGTCTTTTACATTGGATAAGTTATTCGGATTGTAGGAAGGCGCGGTTGCCATTGCTAATACTTCACCCGTACGTACATCCACCAATACCGCAGTACCAGATTCAGCTTTGTTCTCAGTTACCGCTTTTTTGATTTCACGATACACCATGGATTGTAATTTTTCATCAATACTTAAGGTAACATCTTGTGCATCGTATTTTTTCTCATCGGCAATATGTTCAACCACGTTACCACGTTTGTCTTTACGAACAACACGCGCACCGTCTTTACCCACTAACATTGAGTTGAAGCTTGCCTCAACGCCTTCAATCCCTTTACCATCAATGTTAGTAAAGCCGATTAATTGAGCTGCTTCTTCTACACGTGGATAAAAACGACGTGGTTCTGTCTCTAATGAGATACCTTTAATTTTGAGTTCACGGATATAATTTGCCTTGCTCGCTTCCACTTGACGCGCTAAATACAAGAAACCTGATTTTGCATTTTTCTCAATTTTTTTCACCAATTCCGCTGGTGTCATATTTAATTCATTAGCAAGGGCTTTAATGCGTTCTTTATCATCTAATGCATTTTCTTTTAGCATTAAACGTGGTTCAGCCACGATTGCACTCATCGGTACACTCACCGATAACAATTGGCCGTTACGATCTAAAATTGAGCCGCGAACAGAGAGGACATCATCTTTACGTAATGAACGTTTGTCCGCTTCACCAGAAAGGGTTTCAGAATTAACAGATTGCACATAAGCAGCACGAGCCACTAATGCGCCTAAGCCTAAGAAAATAAAACTTGTCGCGATGAGATAACGACCACGAAGGAAGCATTTCTCAAACACCATCTTCGGTTTATTTGGTTTTACTGACGCAGGTTGAGCCAATTTTCTAATTGTTTTCTTTGGCTTTCCTGGTTTCTTAGAAGAATTAAATCTAACCATTTTATTCAAAATCCCTATTCAAAAATAACCACTTCTTGTTCACTTTGAACACGTTGCATTTTTAATGTACCGATTGCAATGGATTCAACTCTTGTATTATCACTTTCGGTTGCTTCTTGTAATTGCAAATTGCGATATTCGTTTTCAAGCGCTTGGTGTTGTAATACCAACTGCCCGTTTTCAGAAATCAAGCCTCGTGTTTGATGGGTCATCCAAATTGTGCCCATTGCAGAGGCTAAAATTAATAAAAGTAGGACGACAATCAATTTATTAGAAGAAAAAATATCTTCAACGAGAATATGTTGTAAAGGATAACGTTCGCTATTTTCTAACATCTTATTTCACCCTTTCCGCAATACGTAATACCGCGCTTCTTGAACGTGGATTCGCTGAAATTTCTGCCTCACTTGGCTGAATTGCTTTACCAATGATTTTTAATTTTTGATTACGTTGGATTTGATCTTCACGTAATGGTAAGCCTCTCGGAATATCCTCACCTTTACTTTGTTTACGCATGAAATGTTTTACCATTCTGTCTTCAAGTGAATGGAAACTGATAATCGATAAACGCCCTTCTGGTGCCAACATATCTAATGCAGAATTTAATACACTTTCTAATTCATCTAATTCCGCATTAATATAAATTCGAATGGCTTGGAAACTACGCGTCGCTGGATGCTTATGTTTATCTTTAAACGGTACGGCTTGAGCAATTAATTCAGCGAGTTGAGAAGTACGACTTAAACATTCTGTGCCATTTTTAACCGCACTTTTATTAAATTCTACGATAGCAGTAGCAATTCGTTTTGCAAAACGCTCTTCACCAAAGGTTTTTAACACCCAAGTTAAATCATCAACAGATACTTGTTTTAGCCACTCTGCCGCAGATAAACCTTGAGTAGTATCCATACGCATATCTAACGGACCATCTTTCATAAAACTGAAACCTCGTTCGGCTTCATCAAGCTGTGGAGATGATACGCCTAAATCCAGCAAAATACCGTCAATTTTACCAACTAAATCGAGTTTTTGACAGATATCTGGGATGTGAGAAAAGCTATTATGTTCAATATGAAAACGAGGGTCTTGAATTTTTTCAGCTTCAGCAATCGCACGTGGATCACGATCAACGGCAATTAAACGACCATGTTCAGAAAGTTGGGAAAGAATTAGACGAGAATGACCACCACGACCAAAGGTACCATCGATATAAATTCCATTTTCTTTCAACGCCAAACCATTCACCGCTTCGTGAAGCAAAACTGTGATATGTTCAGGTGCAGAAAAGGAATTTTGCATAGTCATAAGTAAACGTTAAATCAAAATCGATAAAGAGAAGATAGAGCGGCGCAAGCACCGCTTATCCTGCTAGTGCTGCTGTTCTATAATGACAGCATTTTTAGTTCTTCAGAAGCTCCGAATTCAGCACTTGAGCCAATTTCGATATCTTCATCAATTTGTGCATACCATTCGGTATCACTCCAAATTTCAAATTTATTCAACTGCCCTACCAACATTAAGCCTTTTTCTAATTTTGCGTGTTGACGTAATGGACCACTTAATAAAATACGACCTTGTGCATCCATTTCACATTCAGTGGCATAACCGAGCATAACACGTTGTAAACGGCGTTGATTTGGGTCAAAGTTGGAGAGTGAAAGTAGTTTTTGTTCGATTTTTTCCCACTCATCTAAAGGATAAAGCAATAAACAAGGCTGACGAATATCAACGGTACAAACCATTTGGCCTTGGTTCTTTTCCATGATTTCAGCACGGTAACGTGTAGGAATCGCTACACGCCCCTTCGCATCTAAATTTACCGCTGCTGCACCACGAAACATTTTTCTACCTTTAAACGTTTATTTTTAGAAAAATTAGCAGAATTCTCCACAAAATTCCACTTTTCACCACTTTGTGTAAGTTTATCGGTTGTAACCTTAACTTGCAAGCAATTAAAACGTAAAGATTGGTAAATTTTGGTAATAAAATAAATAAAAAAACCGTTTGAGGTTTTCCTCAAACGGTTTTTCAATTTTTAACTCAATTTGACTAGTTATTTACATAAGCTTCTTCGTCACGTGCACCTAATGGTTTAAGCTGTGTGAAGAATAATACTAAACAAAGAGCTGTTAAACCTAAGCCGATATAAACAGATAATTGATAGTCTAAACCGAAACCAATTTTGTTGTATGCTAGGTAAGTGAAACATACTGTACTGATGAATACCGCAGGAATTGTACATACCCAGTGGAATTTATTATAACGGTATAAGTATGCTGCTGCAGTCCATAACATTACCATCGCTGTGGTTTGGTTTGCCCAAGTGAAGTAACGCCATAAGATTGAGAAGTCGATTTTTGATACGATAAAACCAAGCGTAAATAATGGAACAGCAATTATTAAACGTTTAGCTAAGGTTTTTTGTTCTAAGTTGAAGAATTCTGCAATAACAAGACGTGCCGCACGGAATGCTGTATCGCCTGATGTAATTGGAAGAACAACCACACCTAACACCGCAAAAATACCACCAACGAGACCTAAGAAGTGGATAGAAGAATCATAAACCACTTTAGAAGGAGAACCTGCTTTAATTGCAGCTAATAAGTCTGGTAAAGAATCATAGAAACTTAAACCAACCGCACACCATACTAATGCAATCACACCTTCACCGATCATCGCACCGTAGAAAATGAAACGAGCTTCTTTTTCGTTTTCAGTACAACGAGCCATTAATGGGCTTTGTGTTGCGTGGAAACCAGATAATGCACCACAAGAGATTGTTAAGAACAAGAGTGGCCATAATGGTAAATCTGCACGGGTTTCAAAGTTTTGGAAGAATTTCTCAAAAGACATACCGTCCACTGAACGATAGAAAGAAATTGGATCCGCTGAGCTAAGATCTGCACTGACTAAACCATATACCATACCTACTGACATAAAGAGCAATAATGCGCCGAAGAACGGATAGATACGACCGATGATTTTATCAACTGGAAGTAATGTCGCAAGAATATAGTAAATGAAGATGATAGCAGTCCAAACACTGATAACAGTCGCTTTGTCCATACCCCAAACGGTGATACCGCCCGCTTCAGCTGCTTGATGGATTTCTTCCGCATTGCTAATAGAAATGCTACTTGTAGCAGCACCGAATACGTCCATCGTAATTGTACCCATTAATTGAGCAGGACTTGCAACGAATACCACACCCACTAATAATAAAAGCACAACAGCTAATACGTTAATGAATGCTTTAACTGGACGACCTAAGTATTTACCTGCAAGGTTTGGCATAGATGCCCCGCCATTACGCACACTTAACATTCCGCAGAAATAATCGTGTACTGCACCAGCAAAGATACAACCAACTACGATCCAAAGCATAGCAACTGGTCCGTATAACGCACCAAGAATCGGACCAAAGATTGGACCTGTACCAGCAATGTTTAATAATTGAATTAACCAAATCTTGGTTTTAGACATTGGCATATAGTCAACGCCATCATTCATTGTATAAGCTGGCGTTTGACGATTTGGATTGATCACAAAAATGCGCTCAATTACACGACTATAAAAGAAATAACCTGCAAGCAATAACGCCACGCAGAAGAAAAACCACAACATAAAAATACTCCTCAGGAATAAATGAATACCGAAATTTAGTCATATACTAGACTTCGTCGGCGGTATTCTAAGTGAAAATCATCAAAATCAAAATTTTAATTTTTATATTGTTTCAATTTTGTGATCCATGTCACGTTTATCATTACGTTTTTTTCACTTACAATATGTTTATAAATTAAAATAATTAAAAAAGGATCATCAATGGCTCTCACCCGCTGCCCAGAATGTCGTAAAAAAATCAGCGAATCTGCCCAATTTTGTCCAAATTGTGGGTTTTCTTTTAAAGAAGAAGATCTTGAAATTTACAAACAAAAACTCGAAGAACGACGCCAACATAATGCCGAAATTAATCGAAAAAGTACTAAACTTCACCTTATTTGGTTCGCTATTTTCACTATCGTTATTTTGCTCGCAAGTTGGCTGACAGGAGAATAAAAAGTGCGGTCAAAAAATAATGAAAATTTTGACCGCACTTTAATTAGAACCCTATCCGCCTTGTCGTTGCAGAAAATGCTGGTTTCACTTCACACTCACCTTGTAACGCGCTCAGCCAATCTTGCACCTTTTGAAAAGGAGAAAACTGGTGGCGGCGAGCTACTGCGGCAAAATCTCCAGGCGTCAGCAGATTAAGCGATTCAATCTGACTTAAATCCTCTTCCGATAACAACGGCAACCCTAAAATTTCCGCTTGTTGTTTAGCAAAATCTAAACGTTGTGGCAGCGTTAAATAATCAAACTTCAGTTTCAAATCAAAACGGCGTAAGGCTGCAGGATCGAGTACCTCAATTAAATTTGTTGACACCACCATTAAACCCTCAAAGCGTTCAATTTGTGTCAGCATTTCATTGACTTGTGAACGCTCCCAACTACGTTCTGCACCATCGCGTGAAAACAGGAAGGTATCCACTTCGTCCAGCACTAGCAAACAATTATCACGCTTCGCCGATTCAAATGCCTCCGCAATTTTTTGTTCTGTTCCGCCGACATAAGGATCGAGCAAATCAGACCCTTTGCAAAGCAACAACGGCATATCTAACTGCTCGGCAAGCCAAGCTGCCCAAGCAGTTTTCCCTGTGCCAGGTGGGCCATAACAGCAAATTCTGCCTTTCTTGGTTCGCATTAATCCTTCACTGATTTTATGAATATTTTCATTGCAGGAAACCCACTCAAGCTGATAACTCAGTTTACTTTCCACCAACGGCTCAATTTTCTTTTTACCTTGTGCCTGTAAAGTTTCATTAAATAGCGTCAGCAAGACCTCAGAAAAAGCTTTTTTACCGTTATCAACCGCATTTGCTACATTGAACACGCGCGTTAAAATCGCCGGCGAAAGCGACCGCACTTTGGCAAAATGCTGCACGTATTCCGCCGTTAATTTACCGCCTGCCAGCTGCGAAATTAACGCCGATTTATTTTTTAACGGTAAATCTGGCATTTCAAACACAAAATCAAAGCGACGTAAAAAAGCTGAATCTATGCTGTGTACCGAATTGGACAACCAAATTATCGGCACGTTATTATTCTCCAGCAATTGATTTGTCCATGCTTTATTTTTTTGTGCAACAGAACACTCCATGAGCGAACCGTTAAACACATCTTCAATTTCATCAAAAATTAAAAGTGCCTGCTTGCCTTTCAATAACGTTTGAGCAAGACGACTGTAATTCAAGCGTTGCTCTGCCTTCACAACATCACCGTCAGAATCCATGTAAGTAATGTTATACGCCGAAATCCCTAATGTCTGAGCAAGCAACCCGGCAAATTCAGTTTTACCGGTGCCGGGCACACCATAAATTAAAAGATTCACACCTTTCTGATGATGTTTTAGTGCCTGTTGCAAATAAGTCAACATCATCTCTTTCATGCTAGCAATATGTACAAAATCATCTAGTTGCAAACTTGGCACTTGAGGTATTTCTGTACAAGATTTCAATAGCGCATATTCATTTAGAGGCTGTGTTACAAATTCGTCAAAATCTAAAGTTTCGCCCCACGCTAAATAATCTTGCACACCATCTAGGCGATAATTCCGATCAATTAGCCCATAAGCATCGAGTTTACTACCTTTCTTTAAGGCGGACAAAATCTCATTTTTCGGCTGTTTCAGTAAATCCGCCATGATCGCAGCCGTTCTTTGCAAATCCGATTTCGGCAAGCACTTAAACAAATCTTGCATAGGTCCTTCACTACGTAAGTGCATGGCAAAGCGGAGAAGTTCCTGTTCAACGGGATTCAGCTGCAAAAATTCCGCCAAACTTGCCAAATTTTCATAAGCTTGTTTCCATAAATCTGATAAAAGTGCGGTGGATTTTTGGAGTGTTTTATAACGCTCTTTTAAAAGCCGACGAGCAACTACGCGTAAATTTTTATCATTCTCTAATTCTTCTGGCAGTCCAAACGCACTAGCAATTTCATCGTTTCGCCAACTACTCTCCCGAAATACTTCGGAAAAACCTTTATGCTCAAATAAAATTTTGAGCATCATATTTTCAGTATAAGAAGACACTGTTGGTGGATTTAATTTATATTCGGACATAAAAAATACTCCTTACTGGGTTAGTAAGGAGTATTTTAGTGAGGGGTGCGACAAAAGATGTCGCTATGAATTTTCCATTTTTAGCTCTTTTATTTTATCTAAGTTATTTGAGATGATCTCCAGTAATGGTTTCCATAATTCGAAAATATAATTCGCTAGCTCGCCACTAGGAATCTTACTAAGAACTGCCGCATCCCATACTTCATATTCATCTTCTAGCCATTTCCATAATGGCATATTGTCATCCTTGTCTGAGTCATAAAAGTCATTCTCTTTAATAAATTCTGAAAAAAAAAAACATTAAGTATATTATTAAATAAATTATCATGATTAGCATAAATACCATAGTAAGCGTCACCAAGCCCTTTTTTATTAAAGTAAATACAAACGCCAAAATCATCATTACCTATATACAACCCATATCCTTTTTTATTAAAACTCTCATCCTCTCCACATTCAAAATTAATATTTATTAATTTAGTATACCGATTAAACCTAATTTTCAACTGTTCAACTAACATAGCCATAAGTTTTTCATATAGTGTTTCCTTTGTCTCAAGCACAGTTAATGCTGAAAACAATGCCTTATCATTATTAATTAGATATTCAATCAATTCATTTGAATTCTGAGTATTTCCCATAATATCCTCACTTAAAAACTTCTTAAAATCATTACAAAATTGTTTTACTGCAGGTGCAATAATTATAGTATTGTCAAGCCACTGTATAAGCATACTTACTGATAATACCATTGCTTTCTTATCACTTATTAATTTAGCCCAGTCCTTTTCAGAAATAGATTTTTCTGGTGGATTATTACTAAATATAGGAAGATAAATAAGAAAATAAGACTCTGAAACATAATTTTTGAGATCTTTAGCATAATCATGCATTTGATTTGGCCGATCAACCGCACCTTGCAATTTATTTTCAATAGAAATCACCCAGGCTATTTTATTGCCTAATAAACCTTCAATAAAAATATCATGACGACGATTTTCTTGAATTGTTTCTTGAGCTGTTTCCTGAACTGTTTCCTGAGCTGTTTCTTGAGTTGTTTTTTCGCAATAAATATTGACTTTTTGGTAAGCTAGAAATTGGTGCTTACCAATAAATTTTAAAAAACTATTTAGAAATAAATCACCTTGCCCATGTGTTTCTGTTGGATCTAATAAAAATGCAAGAATCTTAGACAATCCCATTTCATCCGTTCGTAAAAATTGAAACGGGTTAAAACGATTAGAATCGTACAACTCATTTTTTTCTCGTTGTAATCTAAAATTTTCTATCACTTGATTGATAGAAATTAAAGAATCAACAATTTGGTTAATATTATTTGCCATAGAGGCTCCTTAGGTTAATCAAAACGCACAAATTATAACTGATAAATCATCATAAAACCCTTGTTTCGCAATTAATTTACGACACACCGTCAATCGAGATTTATCATTATCATATTGTTTCCAAATCTTTTCTCTCATTTCTTCTGAAAGACCATCTGTTAATCCGTCAGAACACAGTAATAAACTTTCCCCTTTTTGAATTTCAATTTCTTGATAAAAAATTTTATCTTGAAATTCCGAATAATCCGCAACTAAACAAGAAGAAACGCCACTATAAATAGTGGCAAAGTCTTCTTCTTTTTTATCGGGAAAATCAGTCAATAATTCAGACAGAATAGAATGATCTTGGGTGATTTGTTGCCATTTACCTTGTGCATCAATTAAATAAGCACGACTATCTCCTACGCTGAGAATTTTGGCTTTACGGGTTATTTGATCAATTTCAGCCGCCACAAAAGTGGTTGCTGCGCCAAAATAATCCTCAGCTAATTCTGCTGATAAACTGGATTGTAAATCGTAGATCGTTTGACGACTTATGCTTTCCATTTGGCTTAATAATTGCATAGCCAACTTGCTCGCTTTTTCAGGTCGGTTACTATTGGAAATACCGTCTGCCACGCCCACAATAAAGTGCGGTCGGTTTTCAAGACGTTTTTCAGCCGTTTTGAGTTTATATTGAAACACCGCCTCGCCATTAAAAAGGGCATCTTGGTTATGTCGCTTGTTGCTGCCAATTTGTTGGCAGAAGGTAATTTCGCAAAAATTTTCCATTATTCAACCGCTTGTTGAGAAGGATTTAGAAGGCAATCAATCGCTTTTAGCGCGTCTAACGCCTTCATTTCTAGACTTAAAAAGTGCATTTTCGGCACACCTGCATCTTGTGGGTTAATACGGATAAATCCACCCTTTTTTGCTTTCGCCGTACGTTCAGAAAATCGACGCACAGTTGGAATGGCTTTTCCCGCACCCAGTTCGATGACGACGAGATTTTGCACTTCTTTTAACCATAAATCGAGCTTATTTCGTTTTAAATTTTGATAATTACTGCTGTAAAAATAATCGTCAAACATAAGCACATTTTGTCTTGCTAAACGCTGACAATAAGGGCAACGAGGCGGCTCACTCAATAAGCGCAAATTTTCATTATCTACCACAGGTTGAAATTCTTTTGCAGACCAGCTCAGATCCCGGCAATTATGCGCACACTGTAAACGCTCTAGTGTGCCATGCACTTCATAAATGCGTCCTTCTTCAAAACCCGCTTTCTGAAAATGCCCATCCACATTGCTTGTAAAAACAAAATAACCATGCGGTTTGCTTTCTGCCCAACGTTTTAAAATCTGGTAGCCATCATGCGGACTTGTTGCACGATATTGCGACAAACGATGCCCATAAAACCAATAAGCTAACTCTTGATGAGTTTCATAAGCCAATGGCGTCGCAATATCTTCAAAATTGATATTGTGGCCTTTAAACATTGGGTAGGCATTCCAAAACCCGCCTACACTTCTAAAATCCGGCAAACCTGAATCTACGCTCATTCCTGCACCAGCAGTAATTAAAATGCCATCAGCCTTATGGATAAGTTCCACTGCATAATTTAAATCATTTTTCATAATACTTTTCTCTGTCCATTTTTCATTGGTGAAATAATTCCAGCTTCTTCTAGTTGTTCTACAATTCTCGCAGCTCGATTAAAGCCTAAACTAAATTTGCGTTGAATCCGTGAACCAGATGTAAATTTTTCTTGTTGCACGAATTTTTTACATCCTCAAAAAGCGGATCGCGTTTAAAAGTCACTTTCATTGCCATAAGTTTGCTCCTGTGTTGTTTATATAGAAAGGGCTTAAGAGCCTTGTAAAAAGTAAAAAATCTCTCTTTTATGGAAAAAATTATATGGAAGGAAGCGACAGTTCGTGTCGCTGCGAATATTACAAGCGGTTATTTTTAGAAGATTGTTTGCAAATAAGATTATCTGTATTGCAATATGCACATTTATCTGTTTATATATACATATAATTTATTAGGAAAAAGAATATGAATAACCAAAATCCGATTGAAATTTACCAAGCTCAAGATGGCACAACGCAAGTGGAAGTAAGATTTGAAAATGATACCGTTTGGCTAAGTTTACAGCAGATGGCTGATTTATTTGGGCGAGATAAGTCCGTTATTTCACGTCATTTACGCAATATCTATACTGATGGCGAGTTAAATAGAGAAGCAACTGTTGCAAAAAATGCAACAGTTCAAATTGAAGGCAAAAGACAAATTAATCGAACAATCGAATACTATAATCTTGATGTAATTATATCTGTGGGCTATAGAGTTAATTCTATTTTAGGTACTAAATTTAGAATTTGGGCAACTGCACGTTTAAAAGAATATCTGACTCAAGGCTATACCATTAACCAAAAACGTTTACAGCAAAATGCTCACAAATTAGAACAAGCACTTGCGCTTATTCAAAAAACGGCAAATTCATCGGAATTAACGCTAGAAAGCGGTCGTGGATTAGTTGATATTGTCAGCCGTTATACGCATACCTTTTTATGGCTACAACAATATGATGAAGGTTTACTTACTGAACCACAAACACAGCAAGGTGGTACATTACCGACTTATGCCGAAGCCTGTTCTGCACTAGCAGAGTTAAAATTACAGCTGATGGCAAAAGGTGAAGCAAGTGATCTGTTTGGACGTGAACGAGATAATGGCTTATCTGCGATTTTAGGCAATTTAGATCAAAGTGTATTTGGTGAACCTGCTTATCCAAGCATTGAAGCAAAAGCAGCGCATTTACTTTATTTTGTCGTCAAGAACCATCCTTTTTCAGATGGTAATAAACGTAGTGGCGCATTTTTATTTGTAGATTTCTTACATAGAAATGGGCGTTTGTTGGATCATAATGGATACCCAGTTATCAATGATACTGGGCTTGCAGCACTCACTTTATTAGTTGCAGAATCTGATCCGAAACAAAAAGAAACGCTTATTAGGCTCATTATGCATATGCTTAAACAAGAGAATAAATGATAAATAGCGACCGAAGTCGCTATTTGTTTAAAAAGTGCGGTTGTTTTTCTATGATTTTTTAATTTTCTCCAATAACTCAGCGACCACTTTCGGTACGCCCTCACCCGCTTTTTCTTTGATTGCAATCACTTTCTTACGGACAAATCCTGTATTTGGATTAGGATCGATCAAATAGATAAGTGAACCATATGGAGCGAGATTTACCAATCCATTAGCTGGATAAACTTGTAATGAAGTACCAATAACAATCACAATATCTGCCTTTTTCACTAACTTTTCTGCTTTAGGAAACATAGGTACATTTTCCCCAAAAAAGACTATATGTGGACGCATTGGATGACCGTGATTATCCTTATCCTCTAACAGTTGATCACCCAAACATGGAACAATGTAATCGGTATTAAAACTGCTGCGAGCTTTATTCAATTCTCCATGTAAATGGAGTACGTTAGTACTTCCCGCTCGCTCATGTAAATCATCTACATTTTGAGTGATTATATGAACTTCATAAAACGCTTCCAATTCAACCAACGCCAAGTGTGCTGCATTAGGCTCTGCCGCTTGAGCATTACGACGTCGTTCATTATAAAACGCCAATACTTTTGCACGGTTTTTCTTTAAGGCTTCGGGCGTACAAACTTCTTCTACTTTATGCCCTGCCCACAAGCCATCTTCTGCTCTAAAAGTAGGAATACCACTTTCGGCACTAATTCCAGCGCCCGTTAATACCACGCAAATTGGTTTATTTTTTTCTGTCATTTTTCAGGCTCCTTTTTGTTCTAAAATTTCATCAACCTGTCTATCTCTTCCCATCATACCTAAAATATTCCCTGCTTTATAAAGGGGTTGATAAGTATAGCTTTCAATATGCAAGAATGGCCTCTCTGAAAGGCGTTGGAAATATTGTTTTAGCTGTGATTTTGAGCGTAATAACACATCATATTCGGCTTGAATATGAGCACACATTGCTTCAATACGCATTTTAAATTCATCACTGAGATAAGGGCTGATAATTAAATAGACCGTTTTCTGTTCGGTTGCTGTTTCATCCGTATAAACACATGACAAATTAAACACTTGCCATTTATAGCGATCTGCAAAAGCACCAATGATTCGACTTTGCTCCTCATTTTCAACTTGCACAAGTGCGGTCGGCTTTTTCAAGCAATCTTGCAAAATATCACTTGGTGTAAAAGGCCCGCAATCTAAGTAAGATAGTACACAGTTCCAGTTAGCAAATTGTTCAGTACCAAAATGTAAGTGTTTGCCTTCGAATTTATCTGCCCCATTTTTAGTGCGATCATCAATTAAATAATCGCCTTGGTTCAGGTTTTTATGGTGAGATAAAATTAACCGCTTGTATAATGCCGAGCCTTTTTCTTCGCCGAAATAATGCTGAATCCATTTCACTTTATCACTCCACGCCGATGGATTATGCCAAGGCGCGGTAGAAAGTGCGTAAATATGATATTTCTTCATCAATTTATGAACGGCAGAAATGGCGTTTGGCATGGGTTCCATTAAGCTGAAAATACCTTCAACTTCATCATATCGACCTTCATACTCTTGCTTGGTTTTCTCATCTAATTTTGCAATACCAGACGGAAAATCAACCATCACATTATCCATATCAATATAAACAATTTTCTTCATTTTAATGCCCTCTCTGTTGATGGCTTAATGATAAAAGATGAAGCGACAATTTATGTCGTTAGGTATTTTTGTCTAAATAAGTGCGGTCAATTTCTTGGTAATCTTCACCAAAATGGGCAATCCACCACTCCAGCATGGCGCTCTCAATCACGGTCGCGGAAATTTCATATTCAGTGCCACAATCTTTTACGCTTTGATCGGCTGAAAGCGGGGTTTCTGTCAAAAAGCCACCTGTTTTTTTATCAATACGGAAAGTTAAACGAATTTTTCTACCAGAACTAAAGCCAAATTTTTGGCTTTCAACATAAGCTTTTAGATTAAATTTCGGACGTTCAAATTGCATTGTGCTGACATTCACTTCAAGTAATCGATGCAAGGCTAAATGTAAGATATCACCATGCTCATATTCTGCCACCACATAACTGCTAGGGCCTTGCTGGACAAGAGCGAGTGGTTTAACTTTAGCCTTATGTTCTTTGCCGTGGATGCTACGATAATGCACTTGCAAAAATCGGTTTTGATAAAGTGCGGTACTAATTTGCTTAAAAATTTCAGGATCAATTTTTGCAGGCAATAATGGCTGGCTAGTTGGTGCAATAGCCACTTTATTGAGCCATTCTGAAGCGCCTTTTTTATGCGGTTCATAAGCAAGATTGTAATCCGCTTGTTTAAAGAACCCCTCCATCGATTGCATAATATTGGCAGGTAAAATGCCGGCTAAATATTGCTTTGCCAACATCAACACCAACGATTGTTGTTCGTTTAAAATCGGCATATCTAAGCCTTTTGCATCGGGTTTCCAACGATAGCTATACGGTTTATCATTGGTATTGCAATCAATTTCAAACTGCTCACATAACGTATTCAATGCACGCTGAATACTGCGCAAATCCCGCTCAATACCTAATGCAAGCAATTTCTCTCGCAGTTCTAATGAGCTGATGGAATAGTTTTTCGGAATTAAACGTAATAGTTCGAGATGGAATTTTAGGGAAGATGATTCGGACATAATTGCCTCATAAATAAAAATATTTTCTTTAATCATATAAAAAATCGGGCAATTTTTAAACTGCCCGATTTGTTTCTATTTTTGACCGCACTTTATGCCTTGGCGGTATCAATACGTTCGAATGACAACACTTTATTTTCTAACTGACGGAGTAATAAAGTGGCAATACCAGTAATGATGAGGTAAATACCGCCTGCAATACCGTAGATAGTGAGTGCATCATATTCGGTGCCGTAAAGTTGGCGAGCATATCCCATGATATCCATGATCGTAATGGTAGAAGCTAATGCTGTACCTTTAAATACCAAAATAATTTCATTGGTATAAGACGGGAGCGCACGTTTTAACGCATAAGGAATCAGGATTTTTAAAGTCTGCATACGACTTAAACCTAATGCTGCACAGCTTTCCCATTGACCTTTAGAGATCGCTTTTACTGCCCCATGGAATAATTGGGTTGAATAAGCCGCGCTATTCAATGCTAAAGCTAATGCAGCACAGAACCATGCATTGGAGAATAATCCCCATAATGGGCTGTCCACCAACCATTGGAATTGGCCAGGGCCTGCATAAATTAAGAAAAATTGCACTAAAAGTGGGGTGCCTGTAAATAAAACAAGGAACAAATTGACCGCACTTTTCACCAATTTATTGCCAATAGAAAGTAAGAAGGTTAGACCTAACGCTAAGAAAAAGGCAATAAACAAAGACACAACTGTAAGCAACAGGCTAGTCGGAATACCTTGAGCAATCACTGCTAAATACTCTTGAAACATTATTCGACTCCCCGTTCAAATCGAGTGAAACGTAATTCTAATTTTCGAATACCTGCTTGGCTAATCAAAGTAATCACTAAATAAATCAAGGCTGCAATACCATACCAAGTGAAAGGTTCATGGGTGTTTGTATTGATGTATCCGGCTTGACGCATTAAATCATCTACCCCGATTAACGACACCAGCGCGGTATCTTTTAATAACACGAGCCATTGATTGCTTAAGCCCGGTAAAGCATGTCGCCACACTTGTGGCATAATTAAATTGATGAAGGTATAAGGACGGCTTAAGCCTAACGCTGCACCTGATTCCCACTGCCCTTTTGGAATGGCTTGAATCGCACCACGTAAAGTTTGTGAAGCATAAGAGGCAAAAATCAAAGACAATGCAAATACACCACAACCAAAGGCGCTGAATTCGATATACTCCCCTGTCAGCATTTCTACTACTTGGGTTGAACCAAAATAAATCAGTAGAACCACCAAGATTTCCGGTAAACCACGCAATAAAGCAATCACAACAGAAGCTGGTTTTGCAATAAATGCATATTTATTGGCTTCTAAGGCGGTGAAAACAATGCTGAGTAATAAACCGACAATCAGAGAGCAAATAGCAAGCCCTAAGGTCATTAGGGCTGCGTGTCCAATTAATGTAAGATAATCATAAAACATAGATTATTTAGTCATCCATTTATCATAGATTTTTTGGTATTCACCGTTTGCTTTCACCGCTTCTAAACCTTTGTTCAAGCTTTCAAGCAATTCTTTGCTTGATTTATTTACCGCGATACCTAAACCATTACCGAAATATTTTTTGTTAGTCACTTTCTCGCCAACAAATTGAATTTCAGGCTCTTTAGAAATCATATCAGACAATACGGCGGTATCACCGAAGATGATATCAATACGACCATTTTTTAAGTCTAAGATCGCATCTTGAAGGCTGGCATAAGCTTTTGCATTATATTGTTTGCTTTCTGCTGCAGTATATTGTTGGAATGTTGTTCCGTTTTGAACACCAACTGTTTTTGCTGAAGCTAAATCCGCTTTGCCTTTTAACGCAACATAGCTTGCTGAACTATCATAGTAAGCATTAGAGAACGACACTTGTTTTGCACGCGCTTCAGTAATATCAATAGCAGAAATTGAAGCATCAAAACGTTTAGATTTTAAGCCTGGAATTAACGCATCAAATGCTTGGCTTTTAAAGTGACAAGTTGCTTGAATTTCCTTACAAATTGCATTCGCTACATCCACATCAAAACCGATAATTTCACCTTTTTCATTCGTTGTTTCAAATGGTGGGTAGCTCGGCTCCATCGCAAAAGTGATTTCTTGTGCATTCGCAGCAAAAGCTGAGCCCATTAACATTGCGCTTAAAAGTAATTTTTTCATGTTGTGTTTCCTTATTCTGAGTGTGAAAGATATTGTTTAAATTGTTCGGTTTTGGGATTATCAAAGCAATCTGCACTGCCTATTTCAATAATCTTACCTTGTTCCATATAAACGACCTTTGTCGCCACTTTTTGTGCCACGTTCACTTCGTGGGTTACAATCACTTGAGTAATACCTGTTTGTTGAAGTTCTTTAATAATATCAACAACTTGAGCTGTGATTTCAGGATCCAGTGCTGCCGTTGGTTCATCAAACAATAACACTTGCGGTTTCATCATTAATGCTCGAGCAATAGCTACACGTTGTTGCTGACCGCCTGATAAGTGAAGGGGGAAACGATCGGCATGCTCTTCCAAACGTAAACGTTTTAAAAGTTCTAATGCATCTTTTTTCGCTTCTTCCTCGCTAATGCCTAAGACTTTTTTCGGCGCTTCAATCAGGTTTTCAATTACCGTTAAATGCGGCCAAAGATTGTATTGCTGAAATACCATTCCTACATCTTGACGAAGTTGACGAATGGCTTTTGGATTATTATTCGCCTGAGACAAATCAAAATGGTTATTCGCAATATGTAATTCACCAGAAGTTGGCACTTCTAACAAATTTAATGTACGGATTAACGTACTTTTCCCTGCTCCACTTGGTCCGAGCAACACCACGGTATCGCCTTCTTGTGCATCAAGATTGATATCAAACAATGCTTGTGATGAACCATAAAAGAAATTCAAATTTTTAACACTAATCGCCATTTTAAGTTTACTGCTATCCTTGATTGACTTGTAAGAGTGAATAAATATTACTTTTTAGTGATTATTTATGCAAGCGTTTTTTATAAAAAATCCCAAAAAACTTTTTGGGATCTTTAAATCATTGAATTTTTAACCGCACTTGTCGTGTATTAAGCCTCTTTCGCCATTTCAAATTCAACTAACATCATTAAAATATGGATCACTTTGATGTGGATTTCTTGAATACGATCTGCATAACCAAAGTGTGGCACACGAATTTCAACATCCGCTAAGCCGGCCATTTTACCGCCATCTTTACCTGTCATCGCAATCACTTTCATGCCTTTTGCTTTTGCCGCTTCAATCGCATTTAAGATATTTTTAGAATTGCCTGATGTTGATAATCCGAATAAAACATCGCCTTCTTTACCGACGGCCTCAACAAAGCGAGAGAAAACATATTCATAACCAAAGTCATTACTTACACAGCTTAAATGACTTACATCTGAAATTGCAATTGCGGGATAACCAGGACGATTTTCACGATAACGACCTGTGAGTTCTTCTGCGAAGTGCATAGCATCACAGTGAGAACCACCATTACCGCAAGATAATACTTTACCGCCATTTTTAAAGCTTTCGGCTAACAATTTAGCTGCTTTTTCAATGAGTTTGATGTTGTTATCATCTGAAACAAACTTATTTAGTACGTCTTGTGCTTCCACAAGCTCAGCTTTAATTTGATCAAAATACATTTTATTCTCCTTAAAAATTAAAATTCGCGATAGCGTTGGCATTGTATAGCGTTCATTTCAAATAATCTAGCGCTCTTTCTTATCTCTCTATTTTTCAGCTGACTTCTCATTATTTTGCGATACGAATCACAAATTCAATTAAAAACGCTGTAAAAAATGACCGCACTTTTTAAACTCAATAAATTTAAAAAGGAAACATCATGAGAGCGATTTACTTATTACTTTGCCTCCTATTCAGCCAAATAACCTGGGCGAATGAGCGTGATTTAATGCTATTAGACACTTATGAAAACCAAGATGTTCAAGGTTGGGTAATGTCAGAAAAATTAGATGGGGTACGAGGTTATTGGGATGGCAAAACATTATTAAGTCGTCAAGGACTGCCCTTGCCCGCACCGACCTATTTTACCGCTCAATTTCCGCCTTTTGCCATTGATGGTGAGATATTTAGTGAACGTAATCAATTTGAAGAGATTGCCTCTATCACGAAATCCTTTAAAGATGATAATTGGACAAAATTGATACTTTATGTTTTCGATGTGCCTAATGCATCAGGCAATCTCTTTGAACGTCTCAAAACCTTAGAAGATTATTTGAAAGAACACCCTACACCTTATATCAAGATTATTCCGCAAATTCCGATACGAGATAAAACACATTTATTCGAGTATTTGTATGAAGTGGAAGCGAAAAAAGGTGAAGGGATTGTATTACGTAATCCTAATGCGCCTTACGAAAGAAAACGCAGTACACAAATTTTAAAGTTAAAAAGCACTTATGATGAAGAGTGCACTGTGATAGCACATCACAAAGGAAAAGGACAATTTGAGAATATACTCGGATCGCTCACCTGTGAAAACCATCGTGGAAAATTCAAAATTGGTTCAGGATTTAATCTGAGTGAGCGCGAAAATCCACCACCTATTGGCTCCACAATCACCTATAAATATCGTGGATTAACTAATTCAGGAAAACCTCGTTTTGCCACTTATTGGCGAGAGAAAAAATAAGAACGGTCAAAAACATCGCTATTTTTGACCGCTCTTTATATTTGATAACTCAATTATAGGTGTTGATTAATAAACGCCGCTAATTGATTTTTTGGTAACGCACCGACTTGTGTTGCAACAAGTTGGCCATTTTTGAAAAGTAGTAAAGTTGGAATACTACGTATACCAAATTGACCAGCCACTAATTGGTTGTCATCTACGTTGATTTTAACGATTTTTGCTTTACCTGCGAATTCAGGTGCGATTTCATCTAAAATTGGTGCAATCATTTTGCAAGGGCCACACCAAGGTGCCCAAAAATCCACTAATACAGGGATATCTGATTGCACAACCGCAGTTTCAAAATCTGCATCATTAATATGTAATACTTCGCTCATTTTTGTTTCCTTATTTAATAAGGTGCTGACAAATCAACACCTAGCGTTAATTGATGTTGTGCATAATAGCACAAGGCATATTGAATTGCACAGATTAGTCCGATTGATAAAAACTAATTATTTAAGTTGTGCAAATGCCTGTAATAAATCGGCTTTGATGTCTTCTACATCTTCTAAACCAACAGAAAAACGCAATAATGTGTTTGTAATACCACGAGCGACGCGTTCTGCTTCTGGAATATCCATATGAGTTTGAGTTGCAGGATAGGTAATAAAGCTTTCTGTTCCTCCTAGACTTTCAGCAAAGGTAATCAATTTGATTGATTTTAAGAAAGTATTCACCCAATTTTCATCTTTCAAACGGAAAGATAGCATACCACCTTTGTTTGGATATAACACACTATCAATTTGTGGCTGTTGACGTAAAAATTCTGCAATCGCCTTCGCATTATCTTGATGGCGTTTCATACGTAATGAAAGGGTTTTCATTCCACGCACGGTTAACCAAGAATCAAATGGTGAAAGTACGGCACCTGCACCATTTTGAATATAAGCGATACGATCACAAAGTTCTTGCCCTTTTGCAATAATCAAGCCCACTAAACTATCATTATGACCCGCAATATATTTCGTGCCACTGTGGATTACAATATCTGCGCCTAAATCTAATGGACGAGATAGCACTGGAGTTAAGAAGGTATTATCCACAATCATTAATAAATCGTGTTTTTTCGCTAATTTCGCAATTTCTGCTACATCACACTCTTCCATTAATGGATTCGATGGGGTTTCAATAAAAATCGCTTTTGTATTCGCTGTAATAGCGGCTTCAATTTCAGCTAAAGAAGCGGTATTCACATAAACGGGTTTTACGCTGTTGTTATTTTTATAGGCAAAATCCAATAAACGATAAGTCCCACCATATACATCACTTGACACAATCCATTCATCTGGGCCTTTAAATAGGTTCATCAGCACTTGAATTGCTGCCATACCTGAAGCAAAAGCAAAACCACGATCACCATTCTCTAATTTTGCTACGGTATCTTCCAAAACACTACGCGTTGGATTTTTCGTACGCGTATAATCAAATCCGGTACTTTCGCCAATCCCATGATGGCCATAAGCTGTTGAAAGATAAATTGGCGTTGAAACCGCACCCGTGCGCTCATCGCTGCGATTCCCCGCTTGGGCTAATAATGTATCGATAGAATATTGTTGTGTCATAATTTACCTCTAAAACATGCAAAAACTTGATCGCACTTTTCTTTATTTAATGGCGAGCAAAACGCTCCAATTTTGTCATAAAGCTACTCACGATAAAAGTAGAAATTGAAAACTCTGTAAAAATTATATTCTTGTGCTAAATTTTGCTGTAATTTCAACCGAAACGAAGATTTTTTCAACATTTGAATTTTTTTTTAAGATCTTCGATTGACAGAATTTCAAATTTCCGTAAAATGCACCGCACTAACAGCGTATGCGGGAATAGCTCAGTTGGTAGAGCACGACCTTGCCAAGGTCGGGGTCGCGAGTTCGAGCCTCGTTTCCCGCTCCAAACTAACGGCGTGTTAGCAAAGCGGTTATGCACTGGATTGCAAATCCATGTAGCTCGGTTCGACTCCGGGACACGCCTCCATAACCACGCAGTTAGTTAATCACTCGATGCCCGAGTGGTGGAATCGGTAGACACAAGGGATTTAAAATCCCTCGCCTTTCGAGGCGTGCCAGTTCAAGTCTGGCTTCGGGCACCATTTTAATTTCAAATCCAATCACATTTTGAAAATTTTTAAAAACTTATTTTATTAGTTATTTCTTATACTGAAAGTATTTCTGCGAAAATATAATTATTTTATTCTTATATTGCTCTTCTCATTCCAAGCTAAAAAGATCAAACTTAAGTTTGATCCGGTCTACATCTTTTTTATATTCAAGCATATTAAGTATACGTTATCAGCGCTAAACAAGAGAACCTCTCTCATCAAATGAAATTTATTCTTGTTTTATTCTACATTGAGATATACAATCGTTTTCAACTTTAGTCGGGGTGCCACAAAGTGGCTGAGATGATACCCGTGAACCTGAAACAGTTAGCACTGACGTAGGAAACTAATATGCCAAAATACTTTTCATTCTTCATATCTATTTTCAATCCTTTTTTCTCAAAGCCTTTAGTTATTAATCAGTAAGGTTAATACTATGGTGCATATTCAGGATCTTAGTCTTGCTTTTGGTGGGCAAGTACTATTTGAACACCTTGATTTAACGCTTTTACCTAATGAATGGGTCAGTTTGCTTGGCTGTTCTGGTGTAGGTAAATCAACGCTTTTAAGATTAATTGCAGGGCTTGAAATACAAGGGAAGATTCAAGGTAATATCATCTTTCATCCTAATATTCGAGTGGCATGGCTACCACAAAAAGATACTCTTTATCCCTGGCTTTCAATTATTGATAACGTCCAATTAGAAAACGTACTATTCGGGAATAAATCTGCAAAAACAACTCTTCAAGCAAAAGCACTACTTGAACAAGTAGGCATGTCAGAACATCTTCATAAAAACTGTTATCAATTATCTGGAGGACAAAAACAACGCGTCGCCCTAGCTCGAGTTTTAATGCAAAATGCTGATTTAGTTTTACTTGACGAGCCCTTCTCTGCCCTTGATGCGATTAGTCGTTACCAATTACAAAACTTGGCCTATGAACTATTAAAAAATAAATCAGTGTTATTGGTTACACATGATCCTCAAGAAGCATTACGCTTAAGCCAGCGTATTTTTGTATTACGCTCACCGCAGTCTAATCAACCAGCATTATCTGATGTCATAAAACCTGAAGGTAAAGCACCACGAGAACTTAACCAAGAAAATTTGTGGATGCTCCAACAGCAATTATTAAATGAGTTATTAGAGGGAAAAAGATGAAACTTAGCCTTCTTAAACCGCTCTTTATTGGAATTATATTGCTGTGTCTCTGGCAACTTATTGGCGTATTAGGTGATTTTCCCCATTATATATTTCCTTCTCCGCAAGCTGTATGGCTGCAATTAGTTTCTCATTCAGAACTACTTTGGCAGCATACACAAATCACCTTAATTGAAATTGGCTTAGGGTTATTGTTGGGGTTTATTTTCGGATTATCATCAGCCCTGTTACTCTCTTTTTCACCTAAAACATCATCATTACTGTTACCGATTTTAGTAATTTCTCAAGCAATTCCTGTTTTTGCCATCGCCCCAATACTCGTACTTTGGCTGGGTTATGGCATGCCATCAAAAATTCTGATGGCCATACTCATCATCTATTTTCCTGTAACAGCAGCTTGTTACGATGGATTACGCAATACACCTCAAGCTTGGCTAGATCTTGCCAAAACATTCAATCCTTCCCCTTTGCGTTTATTACTCAAAGTGCGATTACCTGCTGCATTGCCTGCATTTGCATCGGGCTTTCGTATTGCCGTTTCAGTCGCCCCAATTGGCGCTGTAATCGGAGAATGGGTGGGTTCATCAGAAGGGCTTGGCTATTTAATGATCCACGCCAACGCTCGTATGCAGGTAGATTTAATGTTTGCCGCGTTGCTGATATTAGTGGCAATTTCACTTTGTTTATATTTCAGCATCGATTGGCTACTACGCCGTTTTATTTGGCACGTTTAACACTTCATGACAAAAGGAGACAAAAATGAAGAAAATCATCCATTATTTCAGCCTTGTAATTGGACTCACCACTAGCTTTTCCAGCTTGGCAAAAGAGAAAATCAGCTTAATGCTTGATTGGTATGTGAATCCTGACCACGCAGCAATCATCGTTGCTCAGCAAAAAGGCTTTTTTGAAAAAAATAACTTAGAGGTCGAGATTATCGAACCAGCCGATCCATCATTACCGCCTAAATTGGTTGCCGCAGGAAAAGTGGACTTAGCTATTAATTATCAACCTCAACTTTATCAACAAGTTTTAGAAGGATTACCTTTAGTAAGAGTGGGCTCTCTCATTTCTAGTCCATTAAATAGCGTTGTGGTGCTCAAAAATAGCAACATCAAAACACTTGCCGATCTGAAAGGCAAAAAAGTAGGCTATTCAGTTAGTGGCTTTGAAGATGTGTTGCTCGACACAATGCTTCGCTCTATTGGACTCAGCAATCAAGACGTAAAATTAGTAAACGTGAATTGGTCACTTTCCCCTTCTCTTTTAACCGGACAAGTTGATGCGGTCATCGGGGCTTTCCGCAATTTTGAACTGAATCAGATCCATTTAGAAAAACAAGAAGGTGTGGCATTTTTCCCTGAAGAATATGGTGTGCCGGCTTATGATGAATTGATTGTAGTTGCTAATAAAAACAGTCTTGCTTCTAAAAAAATTTCCGATTTTTTGACCGCACTTGAACAAGCTACAACCTACCTACAAAACAACCCAAATGACGCATGGCAAGCATTTGTGAGCTATAAGTCAAAAGAACTCAATACAGAATTAAATCAATTAGCGTGGAAAGATACCCTACCTTTATTAGCAACGAAACCCCGTCAATTGGATGCCAAACGTTATCAACAAATGGCGGAATTTATGCATCAGAAAGGCTTGATTCCAAAAGCATTAGAATTGAAAGACTATGCCATCGAATTACAATAAGGGAAAATGATGATCAACCAACTCATTCAGCAAGCGCAACCTTATTGGAAGCAATATGTTGAGCATGAATTTGTGCAACAACTTGCAAAAGGCACCTTGCCCAAAGCTTGTTTTCAGCACTACTTAAAACAAGATTACATCTATCTTTTCCATTACAGCCGTGCTTTTGCCTTGGGCGTATTCAAGGCAAAAAATTTTGCCGAGATGGAAATTCCACGTAAAACGCTAGACATTCTTTGCCAAGAAATCCAATTACATTTGGATTACTGTCGTCAATGGGAAATTCGTGAGCAGGAAATATTCGAAACTCCAGAAAGTTCAGCATGTATTTCCTATACACGTTACCTGCTTGATTGTGGAATGACGGGCGGCTTACCAGAGCTATATGCAGCCGTTACGCCTTGTGCTTTGGGTTATGCTCAAGTAGCACGTTATATTACAGAAAATTATCCAAAGCTATCAAGCAATCCTTATCAAGCCTGGATTGATACATATTCATCGCCTGAATATCAACAAGCGGCACAAGAAACGGTTGATTTTCTTACCGCACTTTGTGAATCACTTAATGATGCCCAATTCGCTCATATCCAACAAATTTTTACTACGGCTACCCGAATGGAAATCGGATTTTGGCAAATGGGATTGGATTTATCATAAAAATAAAGGCGTGAAATGAAATCTATTTATTTATCAAAAATTCGTGAGCAAAACCCGCTTATTCATAACATAACCAACATTGTTGCGGCAAATTTTAGTGCCAATGGTTTACTTGCATTAGGTGCATCACCATTGATGTCAGCCAACATAGAGGAAATGGTTGAAGTGCCCAAAATCAGCCAAGCATTGGTAATCAATATCGGCACGCTTATCGGTAAAGAACGAGAGGCTATGTTATTAGCGGGTAAAACCGCAAATTCAATAGGCATTCCTGTCGTGCTTGATCCTGTCGGAGTGGGCGCTACGAGCTACCGACGAGAAACTATCCGTCAGTTACTGTCTGAAGTGAAATTTGCCTTAATTCGTGGTAATGCAGGTGAGCTAGCTACGATTGCTGGTGAAGACTGGCAAGCAAAAGGCGTGGATGCAGGACAAGGTAAAACGAATCTACAAGAAGTCGCTCAACGTGTTGCTCAACGCTATGGTTGCACAGTATTAATTAGTGGAGAGGTCGATATCATCAGTAATGGAAAGCAAACGGCTACCATCCATAACGGCACACCATTATTCCCCAAAGTCACCGCATCGGGGTGTTTATTAAGTGCAGTATGCGCAGCATTTTTAGCTGTTGATGAAGGTAATCATTTTTCTGCGACAGTCGAAGCCTGTGCCGCTTACACCGTTGCAGGGGAGCTTGCGGCTAAAAACTTAACCACGCAAGTCGGTCAGTTCCAAATTCGCTTGCTTGATGAATTGGCAGCCTTAACACCTGATTTAATAGAACAAAACGCGGAGGTAAAATATGTCTAACATTCCACAAACATTGACTATTGCTGGTTCGGACAGTGGTGGCGGAGCTGGCATTCAAGCAGATCTGAAAACCTTTCAAATGCAGGGCGTATTTGGCACTTCAGTGATTACAGCTGTCACCGCACAAAACACACTTGGCGTATTTGATATTCACCCTATTCCACTGAAAACAATTCAAGCGCAACTGGAAGCGGTAAAAAATGACTTTCAGATTGCAAGTGCCAAAATTGGTATGCTTGGCACAGCAGATATTATTGAATGCGTTGCTGATTTCTTAAAAAATCGTCCATTCGGCACATTGGTTATCGATCCTGTCATGATTGCGAAAGGTGGGGCCCCTTTATTGCAACAACAAGCGGTTTCCGCACTAAGCAAATATTTATTGCCACTTGCCGATGTGATTACGCCAAATATTCCTGAGGCAGAAGCTTTAACTGGTTTTAAGATTTCTGATACAGCCAGCATTCAACAAGCCGCGTTAGACTTGCAAAAACAAGGTGCGAAGAATGTGATTATTAAAGGCGGGCATTCACTCAATTCACAAAGTGAGCAATGCCAAGATTGGATCCTTTTACAAAATGGTGAACATTTTGTTTTGGAAAGTCCACGTTTCAATACCCCACATACTCATGGCACAGGTTGTACTTTTTCAGCTTGCTTAACGGCAGAATTAGCCAAAGGGGCACCTCTAAAAAGTGCGGTCAAAACAGCCAAGGATTTTATTACGGCAGCTATTTCTCACCCATTGAATATTGGTCATGGACATGGACCGACTAATCATTGGGCGTATAGTCCGATAAGGATTCAAAGATGAACAATATTCAAGAAATTTTACCGCTCTATTTTGTAGCAGGCACACAAGATTGCCGACATTTAGGTGATAATCTAGCAGATAACTTGCTTTCTGTTCTTAGACAAGCTTTAGAAGGAGGCATTACCTGTTTTCAATTTCGCGATAAAGGCAAATTCTCATTAGAAAATTCTCCAACAGAACAACGAGCCTTAGCCATTAAGTGCAGAGACTTATGTCGTCAATATAATGTGCCATTTATTGTCGATGATAACGTTGATTTAGCTTTAGAAATTGAAGCGGATGGCATTCATGTTGGACAAAGTGATACGCCCGTAAAAACGATTCGAGCAAGAACCCATAAACCACTCATTATTGGTTGGTCCGTCAACCGTTTAGACGAAGCCAAAATCGGAGAGGTATTATCTGAAATCGATTATTTCGGTATTGGTCCAATTTTTCCGACTCAGTCAAAAGAAAATCCTAAACCTACTCTAGGAATGGCGTTTATTCAAACCTTGAGAAAAGCAGGTATCACAAAACCACTTGTAGCCATTGGTGGCGTGAAATTGGAGCATGTGAAAACGTTACGAAAATACGGTGCAGATGGTATCGCGATAATAACAGCAATCAGTCAAGCCAAAGATATAAAGGCAAGCACCAAAGCATTAAAGGAAGCTAGCGGATGCAACCACTGAATAAGCCAAATAGTTTGAAACGTGTAGCAATGGCAACAATGATTGGCACCACTATTGAATATTTCGATAACTATATTTATGCCATGGCGGCGGTGCTCGTTTTCAATCATCAATTTTTCCACGCTGCTGACCCACTTTCGGGCCAAATCGCTGCACTTTCTACACTAGCACTGACTTTTATTGCTCGTCCTCTGGGAGCGGTATTATTCGGACATTTTGGCGATCGCTTAGGAAGAAAAAATACCTTTGTTATGAGCCTGTTAGTAATGGGAATCTCAACTGTAGTAATTGGCTTATTACCGACTTACGACAGTATCGGAATATGGGCAACCATCTTACTTTGCTTGTGCCGTATTGGGCAGGGAATCGGTTTAGGTGGTGAATGGGGCGGCGCTGCATTAGTGGCAATCGAAAATGCACCTGAAGGAAAACGTGGTTGGTATGGCACTTTTCCACAATTAGGCGCTCCTCTAGGATTACTACTTGCCAATGGTGTCTTTTTACTCATTACCGCGCTTTTTGGACAAGCCGCAATGACTGACTGGGCATGGCGAATTCCATTTCTTTCCTCTTTTGTATTAGTTGCCATTGGGTTGTATGTTCGATTAAAACTTACGGAAGCACCAATATTTATTGCTACACTTAACAAGCCTAAACCTAAAACTTTACCGATGATGGAAGTGATCGTTACTCATTTCAAACCGTTCTTCTTAGGCATGCTGATCTGTCTTGCAGGCTATGTGCTCTTTTATATTATGATCGCTTTCAGCCAAATTTATGCAAAATCTGCCCCTACCGTATCGGAAGCCGGTTATGCAATGGGCTTAGGCTTCTCACCACAAATTTTTACCGCTTTATTAATGTGCAGTGCGATTTCATTAGCCATTACAATTGTTATTTCAGGCAAATATATCGATATCGTTGGACGAAGAATTTGGTTAATTTGGACAACCTTTGGCGTGGCTATTTTCGGCTTAGCCTTGCCATATTTTCTCGATAATGGAACAACTACCAGTTTATTTTGGTTCTTGATGATAGGAATGGAGTTAATTGGCATGGGTTATGGCCCACTTGCGAGTTTCTTACCAGAATTATTTCCAACACATGCTCGTTATTCCGGTGCATCGTTGACCTACAATATTTCAGGCTTATTCGGTGCCAGTGTAGCAGCAATTATTGCGTTACCACTGAATGCAAATTATGGCTTAAAAGGTGTTGGAATTTATCTAACCTTAAATGCCGTATTAAGTTTGATTGGACTTTGGTTTATTACGGAAACAAAGGATAAACACTTAGCATAAAATAAGGGAAAAGAAACTCATCGTTTTGCTTTATAGTAAATCTCAAAATAAAACACATAAAAAAACGACCGCACTTGCGGTCGTTTCTATTTAGCCATTTAAAGATTATTTCAATTTTTCACCTTTAAATTCACCTGTCAAACTTTCTAAGAAAGAAGTGATGTCCTCCACATCTTTTTGAGCTGGCTGTTGCACGTTACTTTGGTATTTCAACATTACACTCACAGCATCTTTTAGCTCTTTTGCTGAGGCATCATGGAAATATGGTGCGGTAAGTGCGATGTTACGTAAAGTTGGCACTTTAAAGCGATGCATATCGAATGGATCTTTAGTTTGTGCAAAGCGCCCCTCATCTGCATCAGTTAATGGCGTACCACGATCTTTAAAGTAATCGCCGTAGAGTCCCATGTATTCATAAGATTGTCCGCCCATTGCTACGCCAGTATGACAAGTATCGCATTTATGTTGTTTGAATAACTCATAACCGCGAACTTGTTGCTCAGTCAAGGCTGTTTTATCCCCTTTCAAATAACAGTCGAAATCACTATTTGGCGTAATTAATGTTTTTTCATATTCACCAATCGCATGAGTTAAGGTTTCTTTCGTCACTTGTGGATATTCTTTTAAGAATTCTTGTTTGAATTCTTCATCCATTTCAAAACGTGCCACGATGTCATCCCAAGAGTGCGAGCCCATTTCTACCGGATTTGTTGGAGGACCTTTCGCTTGATCCGCTAAATCTGCCGCACGCCCATCCCAGAATTGCACAAAGTTAAATGCCGCATTGAACACGGTTGGCGCGTTAATTGGGCCTTTTTTACCTTCAATTCCTGTTGAAGTTTCAAGTCTATCTACACCACCTTTGTCTAATTGGTGACAAGTATGACATTGAATAGAACCATCGCCTGATAAACGTCCATCAAAATAAAGATCATGACCTAATGCGACTTTTGCTTCATCTTTAGCAATACTGTCTGGAATCGGTTGAACTAAACGATCTGCATCAACATTTGGTGTTTCTTTTGGTAAAGACATTTTACGTGCTTCACGAATCCAGTTAAGCAACGCCACTTTTTCTTGCTCATCTGGTTTACTTCCCCAGTGAAGATGTCTGAATTTAGCAATTGGCATTTCGTTATTTTCAAGTACACGTTGTAATTTTGCTAAATCAGCTTGGGATAATTTGCTCGGATCTTTTAAGCCTTCAACTAAACGATCTAAGCGGAAAGCACGAAGCCCATTCTGAATATCCGATTGCATTTGGTCACCCACAATCGGGAATTTTGAATAAAATGGAAGAGGTGTGTTTGGACTATGACAATATTGGCAGCTGTTATCAAACAACGCCTTTGCCACTTTTTCTTGTTCTCCCGTATAGTGATTTTCCATTAAAAGTTGGGTCGCGTTCTCTTTATCAAATTGATGTAGATACCCCACAACACCCAAATAACCTAATACTGCAATGGCTGCTCCGCCAATAATCAGTTTTTTCATCTAATACTCCAAATGATCAATAAAATATAAAAAGAAAGAAAAAGCTTAAAAAGCAAGGTGATTATGCCAAAAAATTGGCTTATATTTTGTATGGATTTAATTAACTTTGGCTATGGATTCAATTGATTGCATTAAAGGTCTTTTTACCTTATAAGTGAAAACTCCCCTAAAATTAAGCAATAAAAAATGCGGTTATTTCTAACCGCACTTTACTTTTATTATCTCTTGCTTATTTCTTTGGCGCTTGCATAAAGCGGAAGAAATCACTGTCTGGTTTCAAGATCATCATATTACCTGAACCTTCAAAGCTGCTTTCATAGGCTTTTAAGCTACGAATAAAGCTATAAAACTGTGGTTCTTGAGCAAAAGCTTGAGAATACAATTTCGCTGCTGCCGCATCACCATTACCACGTAATTCTTGTGCAGTTTTATTTGCATTCGCTAAGATCAAGGTCACTTTACGATCCACATCCGCTTGAATGAACGCTGCTTTTTCTTTACCTTGTGAACGATGTTCACGGGCAACCGCATCACGTTCTGCACGCATACGTTGGTAAATCGAAGAAGAAACCTCATCCGGTAAATTGATTTGTTTTACGCGAACATCGACGACTTCAATCCCTAATTCAGAGGTACTATCCTGCCCTGAATTTAACGCTTTTTTCGCACCTGCCATTAATTCACCACGTGTACCTGAAACGATATCTTTAATTGTACGAGTACCTATTTCTGAACGCAGACGGTCATTCACTTTACGGCTTAATAAGCTTGCAGCTTGGTTATAATCGCCACCACCCGTTGCAGTATAGAAACGACCGAAATCGCTGATTTTCCATTTTACATAGGAATCCACCAACAAGTCTTTTTTCTCGACTGTCACAAAACGAGTAGCTGAACCATCAAGGGTACGAATACGCGCATCAAGCACTTTAATGCTATCAATTAAAGGCAATTTGAAATGCAAACCAGGCTCATACACCACAACTTTGTTTTCTGCATCACGTTGTACTTTGTTAAAACGCAACATGATGCCACGAGTGCCTTCAGTTACAACCACGACGCTGGAATATAGCACCGCGGCAATCACCACAATAATCGGAAGTAAAAATTTACGCATTAGTTAAATCTCCCTTGGCGAATGCCTTCATTTGATTGAACTGGTTGAGCCGTTTGTGTTTCTACACGACGTTCCTGTGTTGAAACAGGTGCAGAACTGACCGCACTTTCAGACGTTGGAGTAGTCGGTTGAGCCGCTTTTTTACCCATTAATTGTTCTAATGGTAATACGGTTAAATTGTTACCATTATTTGCATCTAACATCACTTTCGGCGTATTTGCCATGACTTTTTCCATGGTTTGAATATAAAGACGCTCTTTTAACAAATCAGGCGCAGCTTTAAACTCAGGTAGAAGACGTTGTAAACGTTCCACTTCCCCTTGCGCATCAAGTACAACACGATCTTTGTAAGCAGTCGCTTCTTCTATAATACGCTGTGCGTCACCGCGAGCGATTGGCTCTTTCTCACGAGCATAAGCTTCAGCTTCACGAATGTAACGTTGTTCGTCTTCCTGCGCTTTAATCGCATCATCGAAAGCATCTTTCACTTCTTCTGGTGGACGTGCGGATTGGAAGTTCACGTCAATCACTTCAAGCCCCATGTCATAAGGTTTAATAATATCGTTCAACGCTTTCCAAGTATTTTCACGCACCACTGCACGCCCCGTTGTCAGAATATCATTCATAGTCATATGGCCGATCACATAACGAAGCGCACTGTCCGTCGCTTGTCCAAGACTATTATCTGCATTGCTCACGCTAAACAAGTATTTTTCTGGATTTTGCACGCGATATTGTACGGTCATTTCCACTTTAACCATGTTTTCATCTTTGGTTAACATTGCACCTTGCGTTTTAAGCTCGCGAACTTGTTCTACATTCACCGGCACCACTTTATCAATGAAAGTCGGTTTCCAGTTCAAACCAGGTTGAACGGTAGAATGAAACTCACCAAAACGTAACGTCACACCACGTTCCGCTTCTTTAATAGTGTAAAAACCGCTTGCCCCCCAAATAATTCCCCCGATCACCGCGGCGATCGGTAAAATTTTACCTAAATTAAATGAAGGTATGTTCGGCGAAGTATTATTTGAACCGCCTTTTTTATTACCCCCACCTAATTTTTTCAACAGATTATTGAATACTTCTTCAATATCTGGTGGTGATTGCTCCTGATTTTTATTGTCTCGCGAGCCCCAGCCATTTTCATTTTGCTTATCTGATGAATTATCTGACTGTTTTGGACCGCTGCTCTGTCCCGGTTTACCCCAAGGATCTTGCTCTGGACCGTTTTGCGACATTACGTTCTCCATTTGTCTAAAAATTTTAATGAGTTTATCGAAATAAATGGGGTTAGTCTATGAAAATACAAGTGGCGAATCAAGTTTTATAAAATAAAAAATCCTTGAATATTTTCAAGGATTTTCTTTTATTCATTTACTTGGTAAATCAAGGAATTTTTTATATTTTTTTCGAGTAATTTTTTTCCATCCCACTGATAATAGTGCGGTTGAATTTTTGACTGATTTATAAATGCCGCAAAGTAAAAAGGCAATTCATCCGTAAAGATCAACTCACCTTTCGGACAATAATCTGAATAGATCTGTTGTGGTTCAGGCAAATGCGTCACACTTGATAACTTCACTATGCCTACGCCTTGTGATTTCAATACAGCTTCACGCAAACACCAACAACGATAAAAGGCCTGGTCTGCATCAGGTTGTTTAGCAAACCAATCTTGTTCTGCTTGTGGCGCAAAATGAGCCATGAGCGCAGAAAAATTCCGTTTTTTGGGAAATTCAATATCAATACCGACCGCACTTTTTTCTGATTCATTAATATGCAGCAATACAGCAACCCAATCACCAGAGTGACTAATATTAAAATCAATATTCTCGACGGGAAATTGTGGTCTGTCACTTTGTGTACGATAAATTCGCCCTAAAAGTGCGGTTGATTTTTCCGCTGTTTTTAGCAACTGCCAAAGTAAAAAATGCGCCAATCGACGACATTGATGTCGTTGCGTTATCCGAGAATTCCCCTTCGGTTCCGTATGCAAATTCTCAAGGACGAGCTCCCTAGGAATTTCATTAAAAGGAAAAGGTTGTTGAATATTGGCGTAAGCAATAAAAGTTGTCATAAAAATAATGAATAAACACGCAAGTTTGATTGCATTATAAAAGGAAATCCACCACACGCCAACATAAGCTAAAACTCATCAAAGCAAGGTGTTAGATTGAAACTGTGAGCGGTTTCACAGATTTTTCCCTTCAAATACGTTACATTTCGAAAAAGTAATCTCAGGAGGTTCTATGTTTAAACAACTTCAACAAGTCGGTAAAGCATTCATGTTGCCAATTGCTATTTTGCCTGCTGCGGGTCTTTTACTCGGGATCGGTGGTGCACTTTCCAATAAAGCAACGGTGCAAGCCTATCCAATTTTAAATAATGAGGCACTGCAAGGTCTGTTTCAGATTATGTCTGCAGCTGGTAGCGTGGTGTTCGCTAATTTAGCCTTATTATTGTGTATCGGTTTAGGTATTGGCCTAGCCAAACGTGACAAAGGCGTGGCTGCTCTCGCTGCGGTTGTCGGTTATCTCATTATGACGGGTACCATTGCCGCATTAATTCCGATTTTCTCTCCTGATGTAAAAAGCATCGATACGGGTGTGATTGGTGCATTGGTGATGGGCTTGATTACCGTTAAATTACACAATCGCTATCACAACATCCAATTACCACAAGTATTAGGTTTCTTTGGTGGGTCTCGCTTTGTGCCAATTGTGACTGCTTTTTCAGCTATTTTCGTTGGATTAGTTTTCTTCCTCATTTGGCCAACTTTCCAACAATGGCTCGTTTCTGCAGGTAAAAGCATCGCCTCCATGGGAACCTTTGGAACATTCTTATACGGTTTCTTAATGCGATTATCTGGCGCGGTTGGCTTACATCACATGATTTACCCACTATTTTGGTATTCTGAATTAGGTGGTGTGGAAATGGTCAATGGTGAGATGATCGTTGGTGCGCAAAAAATCTTTTTTGCTCAATTAGCAGATCCAAATCACCATGGTTTATTTACTGAAGGGACGCGTTTCTTTGCCGGCCGTTTTGATACCATGATGTTTGGCTTACCAGCTGCCTGTTTAGCCATGTATCACTGTGTACCGAAAAAACGTCGTGCACAAATTGGTGGTTTATTCCTTGGTGCAGCCCTAACATCATTCATTACCGGCATTACTGAACCTATCGAGTTTATGTTCTTGTTTGTTGCACCATGGCTTTATGTATTCCACGCATTCTTAGACGGTGTATCTTTCTTTATTGCCGATTATTTAAATATCTCTATCGGGAATACTTTCTCTGGTGGTTTTATTGATTTCTTGCTCTTCGGTATCTTACAAGGTGATGAAAATACCCATTGGTTGCGTGTCATTTTCGTGGGAATTCCTTGGGCGCTGCTCTATTATTTCTCTTTCGTTTTCTTGATTCGCATCTTTAATGTGATGACGCCAGGACGCGGTGAAGAAACCGAAGAAAATGTAGAACAAGAAACAAGTTCACTTACTGAAAATGCACATAAAATTATTGCAGCATTAGGTAGTGCTGAAAATATTGAAAACGTGGATGCGTGTATTACTCGCTTACGTGTTTCTGTTAAGGATGTCAAAGCCGTTGATAAAGCCACATTGAAAAAATTAGGTGCGATTGATGTGCTTGAAGTCGGCGGTGGCGTACAAGCCATTTTCGGTGCCAAAGCCGTACTCTATAAGAGTGAAGTGAATCAAATCTTAGGAAAAGAAGATTAATTCCTAAAAATAAAGGGCGTTTATCCTGCCCTTTTGAGTAACAAAACAAAAGTGCGGTCAAAATCAACCGCACTTTTTTATTATTTCAACAAATATGCACGTAATTGTGCAAAATCGTCATCCATTTCATCAGAAAGTAATGGTAATTTATTGTGTTTATCCAAGGCTTCTGGCAATGGAAGATCGAGCGAAAGAATACGCTCTACAGACTCTTTAAATTTCGCAGGATGTGCCGTGCATAAGAAAATACCGGTTTCATCCGCTTTAAGTTGGTCTTTCAATACTTGATAGGCGATCGCACCGTGTGGTTCACACAAATAACCTTTTGCGTACATCGCTTTTAAGGTTTCTTCTGTTTCGCCATCGCTTAACATACCTGAACCTAAATCACTTAAATTCCAGCCATTACGTTTGAATAGTTCTTCTACACGTGGCCAGTTGTTCGGACGACTTACATCCATCGCATTCGAAAGCGTGGCTACCGTCGCTTTAGGTGCCCAGTTACCTGATTCTAAATAACGTGGCACTGTGTCGTTCGCATTGGTTGATGCAATAAAGCGTTTAATTGGTAAACCTAATGTTTTTGCAATTAAACCAGCCGTTAAGTTACCAAAGTTACCACTTGGTACAGAAACCACGACATTATCACGTTTTTCTTTTGGTAACTGCGCGACCGCTTCAAAGTAATAACAAACTTGCGCCAATAAACGGCTAATATTAATGGAGTTTGCTGAGTTTAAACCAATCGCTTGACGCAGTTCTGCGTCATCAAACGCTTGTTTGACTAACGCTTGGCACGCATCGAAATCGCCATTAATTGCAACAGTGCGGATATTCCCACCTAAAGTACAGAATAATTTTTCTTGTAATGGGCTGATTTTGCCTTTCGGATATAAAATCACGACATTGATATTTTCCAACCCATAAAATGCATGGGCAACTGCCGCACCGGTATCACCAGATGTCGCTGTTAAAATAGTGATTTTACCATCACCACGCACTGCAGCAAGCGCCTGCGCCATAAAGCGACCACCGAAGTCTTTAAATGCTAAAGTTGGACCGTGGAATAACTCAAGGGCATAAATATTGTCTTCCACTTTTTCTAATGGTGCTGGAAAAGTAAATGCATTTTTTACCATCGCATCCAAAGTGGCTTTCGACAATTCTTCACCGATTAAGGCGCCAAGAATTTTTTGGCTACGTTCAACCAATGGTAAGGCTAATAACTCATCAATATTGGTTAAAGCGGGGATCGTTTCTGGAAAGAACAAACCTTGATCTTTGCCAAGCCCTTGACGTACTGCTTGAGCAAAATTTACTTGTTCTTCAGGGTGTTTGATATTGTACAAATTCATTGTATATCCGTTAATTATAGAGTTTTAATAAAATGTTATTCCCCTCTTATAAAAGAGGGGATAAAAGCGATTTGTTGTTTAACCTAGCTCTCTCGCGCCATCATTATCGACCTTACAAACATGCACAAAACCTTCATTGTTTTGTAAATAATGATTTTCTAAATAAGTTGCCAGTTTTGTTGCGGTTTGCAAATCAGGTGCAATGGAGAAAATCGTTGGGCCAGAGCCTGAAATACCGGTCGCTAACGCGCCTAAATCACGAGTAGCTTGTTTCACTTCTGCGAAATTTGGTAATAAAGCTTCACGATAAGGTTCCGCAATCACATCTTTCATCATCATCGCTGCAAGGTTTTCTTGATGCGTGTGACATGCATGCACAAAGCCACCTAAATGACGACCATGAGAAATCACATCTTGGCGCGTGTAGCTTTTCGGTAAAATTGCGCGTGCTTCAGCGGTTGAAACCTCAATGCCTGGATAGGCTAAGACCCAATACCAATTATCAAAAAATGGCAGTTTTTGGCAAATGTTACCGAGAGATTGTACCATAAACTGCACACCGCCAAGATAGCAAGGCGCAACGTTATCATAATGGATCGAACCTGAAATACGACCTTCTAGCTCTCCCATCATCTCTAACAATTCCATTTTTGAGAATGGTTCATCGTGGAATTTATTTAATGCCACTAATGCAGCCACAATAGAACAGGCACTTGAGCCTAATCCCGAACCAATCGGCATATTTTTCTCAAGGATCAAACGCAATGGTTTGACTCTCACATTGCGTAATTTTAATTGCTCACTAAACAGTACATAGGCCTGATACACGATATTTTTTTGCGGCTCTTTTGGCAATTTACGCACAAAATAGCCCGAACTTTCAAGCTCAAAACCACTTGGAATAGACTCAATCTGTACGACATCACCTAATAATGAACCATCAATCGGTGAAATGGCTGCGCCTAATGTGTCAAACCCTACACTAATATTTGCACTCGATGCGGGAGCATAAATTCTTAACATGTTATGTCCTTTTTAGTGATGTAATGTTCTTAAAATATCCGCAAAGATGCCTGCTGCAGTTACTGCATTACCTGCACCGTAACCACGTAATAGCAACGGAATTGGTTGATAATAACGCGTATAGAATGCAAGGGCGTTTTCACCGTCTTTCACCTTATACAATGGATTATTTTGATCTACGGCAATGATTGATACTTTGCAGTGGCCATCTTTAATTTGGCCTACATAGCGCAATACTTTTCCTTCTGCTTTCGCGGCTTCAACGCGTGCTTTAAATTCCGCATCCAATTGTGGCAACATCGCCATAAATTCATCCGCTGATTTGCCTTCAGAGAAGCCTTTCGGTAACACGCCTTCAACTTCCACATCGGAAAGCTCAAGTTCTAGACCCGCTTCACGCGCTAAAATAAGCAATTTACGCGCCACATCTTGACCCGATAAATCATCACGAGGATCGGGTTCTGTAAAGCCTTTTTCACGAGCAAGTGCGGTCACTTCTGAAAGAGAAAGTCCTTCTTCTAATTTGCCGAAGATGAAAGAAAGTGAGCCTGATAAAATGCCTTCAAAATACTCAAGTTCATCACCTGCAGCCAATAAGTTCTGTAAGTTTTCGATAACCGGTAAGCCTGCCCCTACGTTAGTTTCGTATAAGAATTTATGTTGGCTTGCTTGTGCATTACGACGTAATTCATGGTAATAGGCTAATTCACGGGTATTCGCTTTTTTGTTTGGTGTTACCACATGGAAGCCTTCTTTTAACGCTCGCGCATAAAGTCCTGCGACCGATTCAGCCGTTGTACAATCGACAAAGACTGGATTCACTACGTGATGTAATTTAATGAAAGATAACAACACATCGAAATCAGAAGGTTGGGTTGCATTTTCAAGATCAGCTTTCCAATTATCTAAATTCAATCCGTTTTCATTTAAAAGCATTTTTGTTGAATTCGCTAAGGCACAAACACGGATCTCAATATCCTTCTTTGCAAGGTACTCTTTTTGTTGTTTGATTTGTTCAATCAATTCACTGCCTACCCCACCTACGCCGACTAGAAACATATCGACGACCTTCTTATTATTAAAAAGGGCTTGGTGAGTCGCTTTCACAGCTTCAATCGCTTTATTTTGCGCCACTACCGCTGAAATTGAACGCTCAGAAGAACCTTGTGCAATCGCGACTAGGCTGATATTCGCTTGAGCCAATGCAGAGAAGAAACGAGCTGCGATACCCTTAGCTTGTTTCATGCCATCGCCCACAACAGAGATAATAGAAAGATCTTTTGCAACTTCAATCGGTTCTAATTCATGGGCTTTTAATTCTGCAGCAAACTCTTGTTCTAAGATTGCTTTCGCAGCATCCGCTGATTTCACTGGCACACAGAAACTGATGCTGTATTCAGAAGAAGACTGCGTGATTAAAATGACCGAAATCCCTGCTTTCGACATGGCAGAGAAGACACGAGCGGCCATTCCCACCATACCTTGCATACCTGGGCCTGAAACATTGAACATTGCCACGTTATCAAGGTTAGTAATCCCTTTCACCTGTAACCCTTCAGATTTCACATGACCATCGATTATTGAACCTGGTGCAGATGAATTACCGGTGTTTTTAATCACACAAGGGATTTGTTTTGGTAATAATGGACCAATTGTACGTGGATGGATCACTTTCGCACCAAAATAAGAAAGCTCCATTGCTTCACGATAAGAAAGGCTTGGTAATAAACGTGCATCTGGCACTAAACGTGGATCACAAGTATAAACGCCGTCTACATCAGTCCAGATTTCGCAAACAGACGCATCTAAACAAGCGGCTAAACAAGCGGCTGAATAATCAGAACCGTTACGACCTAATAACACTAATTCGCCTTTGTCATTACAAGCGGTAAAACCTGCCATTAAGACAACTTTATCCTTTCCGATACTTTTCGCATCAACGCGTTTTATAGATTCTTCAATATCAACTGAAGATTCTAAGTAACCGCCCTGCGCTAATAATTGTTTAACTGGATCAACAATGTGAACATTGTATCCACGAGCTTCAAACCACGCTTTCATCATGGCAATCGATAATTTTTCACCACGGCAGTCAATGGTTGCTTTAACCTTATCTTCTACTTTGCCTGCTTGGCGGATTTCTTCTAATAAACCTTTAATTTGGGCAAATTCTGCATCAATGAGGGCTTTGGTACCCGCAAGATCAAATTTATTATTTTCAGCGTGCAAACCATTAATGATGTTATAGAAAATTTCAATGGCTTCGTTAAAGTGGGTATCGGTTGGTTGGTTTAATGCGGCTTTTTCAGAGAGGGCGACAAGATGATTAGTAATTTTAGCAGGAGCGGATAAAACACCGGCTGCTTGTTCTTCTAAATGAGCTTTTTCGATTAATTGAGCTGCTTGCGAGAAACGCTCAGGGTTGGCTAATGAAGTGCCACCAAATTTTAATACGCGCATGATAATATCCTCAGATGTTGTGATTTTTAAATATTAAAAAACCCGCACTAGACTGAATGCGGGTTTTCCTGATCCTGTTTGCTACGCACTAACCCGCCCCATTAATTGTCGTAATGGTCATAATAATGGTGGTAATAGTGAAAGTGCGGTTATTTTTCATTGTATTTTTACCTTGAAAAAAAGATGTGTTTAGAAATACCGAAAAAGCGCGAGCTTGTCAAACATAAAATCGAAAAAATGAAGATTTTTTTCTAAAAATCATTACTTTGGTATAGAATAAAACGAGTTTTACATTGGTCAGGAAGAAAATGATGACAATTCAACAAGCACTCGAAACCATTCATCAACAAATCCAAACATCCACTCAACTTGCACATCGTCCTGAAAGTGCGGTCACGTTATTAGCGGTTTCTAAAACGAAACCCAATGAAGCGATTTTAGAAGCCTACCAAGCCGGACAAAAAGCATTTGGGGAGAACTATGTTCAAGAAGGTGTCGATAAAATTCAGTATTTTGAAGCACAGAATATTCAACTTGAATGGCATTTTATTGGCCCATTGCAATCTAATAAAACCCGTCTTGTAGCTGAACATTTCGATTGGATGCAAACGCTAGAACGTGCAAAAATTGCCGATCGTTTAAATGAACAACGTCCTGCCAATAAAGCGCCTTTGAACGTTTTAATTCAAATTAATATCAGTGATGAAGCCAGTAAATCAGGTATTCAACCGAGTGAAATGATTGAGCTTGCAAAACACATTGAAAATCTACCGCACTTACGTTTACGTGGCCTGATGGCGATCCCTGCACCAACAGATAATGTTGCTGAACAAGAAGCGGCTTTTAGCCAGATGGAACAATTATTTGAACAACTTAAAGCCGCTTTGCCTCATCAGCAAATTGATACGCTTTCAATGGGAATGACCGATGACATGCAAAGTGCCATTAAATGCGGTTCAACCATGGTACGCATTGGCACAGCCATTTTTGGGGCGAGAGATTATTCGAAAAAATAATGGATAGAAAATAAAAAAGCGGTCAAAATTGACCGCTCTTTTTTATCTGGATTTAATTAAACTTCTTCGCTCTTTTCAGAGAAACGTTCAATCTTCGCACCTAAGCAACGAAGTTTATCTTCAACGTGCTCATAACCACGATCGATGTGATAAATACGATCTACGATAGTTTCACCACTTGCGATACATCCTGCTAACACAAGACTGATTGATGCGCGTAAATCTGTTGCCATCACTTCTGCACCAGAAAGATGCTCAACACCGTGACAAACTGCTGTATTACCTTCAATCTCAGCTTTACCGCCCATACGAATTAATTCTGGAATGTGCATAAAGCGGTTTTCAAAGATGGTTTCAGTAATGATACTGGTGCCTTCTGCCACCATATTTAATAAGGTGAACTGTGCTTGCATATCTGTTGGGAAACCTGGGTGTGGTGCAGTACGAATATTGACGGCTTTCGGACGATTACCGTGCATGTCTAATGTAATGCTATCTTCAGTCACTTCAACTTCCGCGCCTGCTTCACGAAGTTTATCAATCACCGCATCCATGGTATCCGCTTTGGTATTTTGACATACCACGCGACCACCAGAAATTGCACCCGCAATTAAGAATGTGCCGGTTTCAATACGATCTGGCACGATGCTATGTTCACAGCCAGTTAAACGGTCAACACCTTCAACGACAATGTGATCCGTACCAGCACCCGTAATTTTCGCGCCCATTTTGTTGAGGAAATCTGCAGTATCAACAATTTCTGGCTCGCGTGCTGAGTTTTCAATGATTGTTGTACCTTTTGCAAGTGTTGCAGCCATCATGATAGATAAAGTCGCGCCAACGCTCACTTTTTCCATCACAATACGCGTACCTACAAGACGATCAGCAACAACCGCTTTTACATAACCTTCATCAAGCTCAATCGTTGCACCGAGTTTTTCTAAACCACTAATGTGAAGATCAACCGGACGTGCACCGATAGAACAACCGCCTGGTAAAGAAACTTGACCTTGATTAAAACGAGCTACCAACGGTGCTAATGCCCAAATAGAGGCACGCATGGTTTTTACTAATTCATATGGTGCAACGAAGTGATCAATTTTAGAACAATCTAATAATACTGTACCTCCAGCATCACGCTCAGCTACAACGCCAAGTTTACGTAAGATTTTTAAGGTTGTATCAATATCTTTTAGTTCTGGTACGTTTGTTAATTTAACCGGCTCAGTTGCCAAAATTGCAGCAAAAAGAATAGGAAGTGCAGCATTTTTTGCACCTGAGATGGTTACAGTACCACTTAAGCGAGATTGCCCGCCATAAACACGAAATTTTTCCATAGAAAATCCTAGCTTGCTTGATGTAATAAACGATCCATTTTCCACTTTGCAGTAGTATAGGTTTTAATAGTTAAAGCATGAATTTCGCCAATTTGAAAGTAAGGCATTAATGGCGCATAGATGGTTTGTTGCTGTTTTAATTTAGAAAGTGCTGAGATCTCATCACTCACTACAATCACACCAAAGTGAGCATTTTCACCTTGAGCATAAACCTCATCTACATTCAGGCTTTCTTTTAAAATACGTTCAATTTCTTGCAGTTCCATTCGGATTTCCGTTTTAATTATGGTCGATAAAAGTGCTAATCCAATGAGATAAATTCACTAAATCAGCAAGGGTTAATAACTGTTCTGGAGGGTTTATCAACCGCACTTTTTTATTTGGTAACTGCTCACAATCGTGTAGAAAATCACACAATAATGCAAAACCAGCAGAATCAATTCGATTGATTTCAGTTAAATCAAATTCAATGAGACTTTGATTGTTTTGCTTTTCTGATAAAAAAGAAGCACGTTGTTGCCATAATGGTAACAACGTGTTGCGGGATAGCTCCCCCGATAATTGGAGAGCTATCTTATCATTATTTTGGATTAAATCCCACTTTAATGCAGTCATTCGCTTATTTGCTCAATGTCACTGGTGCTGCAGCAGATTTTTGAATTTGAGCAGTTAATGCATCAATACCTTGTTGACGTAAGATACCGCTCCATTCATTTTGTTTGGTAACAACCATGCTCACGCCTTCAGCAACCATATCATAAGCTTGCCATTCGCCAGTTTTACTGTTTTTACGCCATTTAAAATCTAATTTAATTGGCGCTTGTCCACCATTTTGCATGATATTGACACGAATGCTCACAAGGTTTTTGTCGCCTACTTCTTTAGCCGGTTCAATTTGAATATTTTGATCCGTGTAAGCGGTTAACACTTGCGCGTAAGCTTGTTCGATAAAATCGCTGAATGCTTTAAAGAATTTTTCACGTTGTTCTGGTGTGGTTGATTTAAAGTGTGAACCTAACACCAAAGAACCCGCATAGTTTACTTGCACGTAAGGTAATAAATCGTTACGCACGATGGTACGTAAATAGTTTGGATCCTTTTTAATTTTTGCCTGATTGTTTTTGATATCGGCAAATAACTTATCTGATGCTTGTTGCATCAACACATAAGGACTTGTTTCTGCACGTACAGTTTGAGTCACAAAAAGTGCGGTCACTGCAAATGCCATTACGCTAAACCATTTTTTTAACTGAGTAAATTTCATCATAAATCTCCTAAATAAAGATTATTATTTTACATCTGATTCTGCTTTGTCAGCATTACCGTCTGATTTTTTATCACCGTAAAGGAACTGGCCGATTAAATCTTCCAATACCATTGCGGATTTAGTGTCTTGAATTTGGCTACCGTTTTTTAACATTGCGGTTTCACCATCATCAAAGCCCATACTTAAGGCGATATATTGTTCGCCCAATAATCCCGATGTTTTGATCGATAACGAACTGTTTTCCGGAATTTCTTTATATTCTTCATTAATCGCAATACTGACTTTTGGCAAGTAAGATTTTTCGTCTAATGTAATATCAGACACGCGACCAATGACTACCCCACCAAGTTTAAGTGGTGCACGGACTTTTAGTCCACCAATATTGTCAAAAGTTGCAGTCACTGTGTAAGATTTTGTTTCACCAAAACCTTGTACATTTGCTACGCGTAAGCCTAGAAATACTAACGCAGCGATACCGAGTAGTAAAAATAAGCCTACCCAAAATTCATATTTAATTGTTTGTCGCATAAAAATACCCTATTAGCCTGCCCCAAACATAATGGCAGTTAAGATGAAATCGAGCCCAAGTACCACAAGTGATGCGTGGACAACCGTTCTGGTTGTGGCTTGACTGATACCTTCAGATGTTGGAATACAATCATAACCATTGAATAACGCAATCCACACCACCGCAATGGCGAAAAATACGCTTTTAATAAATCCGTTTAGAATGTCATAGCTCCAGCTCACTGCATTTTGCATCACTGACCAGAAGCTACCTGCATCCACACCTTTCCAATCCACGCCAACAAGCGATCCGCCCCAAATACCAATCGCGGTAAAGAGAATCGCAAGAATTGGCATCGCAATCACGCCCGCCCAAAAACGCGGCGCAATCACACGACGTAGTGGATCGACGGCCATCATTTCAAGGCTGGAAAGTTGTTCTGTGGCTTTCATTAAGCCAATTTCAGCCGTTAACGCTGAACCTGCACGACCCGCAAATAAAAGTGCGGTCACTACTGGGCCTAATTCACGTAATAAAGACAGTGCCACAAGTTGTCCAAGGCTGGTTTCTGCAGAAAAATCTACCAAGACTACATAGCCTTGTAAGCCTAACACCATCCCAATAAATAAACCTGAAAGCAGGATAATTAATAAAGACTGTACACCTAATGCGTATAACTGCTTCACTAATAAAGGAAAATGTTGACGAATTTGTGGCTTACCGACTAACGCACCGAACAACATAAAGCCTGATCGGCCTAATGCACGGAAAAACTTGATTACGCTTCGTCCAAGTGAAGAAATCATATCAACGATCATTTAAATAATTCCTCCACATAATCTTTTGCTGGATAATGGAATCTCACCGGTCCATCCGCTTCGCCTTTTAAGAACTGCACCACTTGAGGATCTTGGCTAGCAAGCAGTTGTTCTGATGTTCCTTCAGCGATCACATGCTTATCCGCAATAATATAGGCATAATCTGCAATACTTAATATTTCATTTACATCATGAGAAACCACGATAGACGTTAAGTTCAGCGCTTCATTTAAGCGTTTAATTAAACTCACAATTACGCCCATGCTGATTGGATCTTGCCCCGTAAACGGCTCATCAAACATGATTAAATCCGGGTCAAGTGCAATCGCACGCGCTAATGCAGCACGACGCGCCATCCCCCCAGAAAGCTCTGAAGGCATCAAATCTGCCGCACCGCGTAAGCCCACCGCTTCTAATTTCATCAACACAATTTGACGAATTAGACTTTCTGGCAAACGCGTATGCTCGCGAATCGGAAATGCCACGTTATCAAACGTTGAAATATCCGTAAATAATGCACCTGATTGGAATAACATTCCCATGCGTTTACGCACTTCATAAAGCTCTCGATTTGAAAGACGACAAATATCTTGTCCATCAAACAAAATCTCGCCTTGCTCAGGGTGCAACTGACCGCCAATTAATTTCAGTAGCGTGGTTTTCCCGATCCCTGATGGCCCCATAATGGCCGTAATTTTGCCCTGTTGGACTTTCAAATTCAGGTTATCGTAAATCACACGCTCACCTCGTTTGAAGGTCAGGTTTTTGACTTCGATTAGATTTTTATTCATTAAAATCTCATTGGTTTTATAAGAAGAAATTTATTTTCTCTCACGTTAAAAAAGTGCGGTCGTTTTGACTGCTATTTTTGTGAAAGGTTCAAGCGGCGTTTTAATAACGTCGTGAAGCCACGTAATAACACAAAAATCAATGACAACACATAAATAGGTAAATTACCCAATGCTGCATAAGGCGTTTTGCCTTCTGTTGGCACCATTTTATGGGTCAGCGTTGTTTCCTCAAATTGAGGCGCTTGCGCTTCAATGTTGCCTTTTGCATCAATAAACACTGAAATCCCCGTATTCGTTGCACGAATTAATGGTTTACCTAATTCGAGCGCGCGCATTCTAGCCATTTGTAAATGCTGCCAAGGGCCAATACTATCACCAAACCATGCATCATTAGAAATCGTCAGCAAATAATCTGTTTCTTTTTTCAGATTTTCACGAAGTTGCTCACCAAAAATAATTTCATAACAAATCGCTGGCGCAAAAGCATGTTGTTTTGCCATAAAAGATGGCTGTACCGCATCGCCACTTTGGAACGCTGACATTGGCAAATTAAATACGGAATTAAGTGGACGCAACAAACTTTCTAACGGCACGTACTCACCAAATGGCACGAGATGATGTTTGCTATAACGATTTTTTGTCGTTAATTCATAAGGGAAATCAGGATTCCCTGCCGTCACAATCGAATTTAATAACTTACCGCTTTGTTCATCACGATATACGGTACCAATCATCACTTCCGTGTTTTTCTCTTTTGCAACTTTATCTAAGGCCTCAAAAAATGGCGTAATGGCATTTTCCAAAGTTGGCAATGCAGACTCAGGTAAAATAATCAAATCAGACTTGCCTAAATGCGCCAAAATTTGTTTTTGATAGATATCTACCGTGGCATAAAGATATTCAGGATCCCATTTTAAATTTTGCTCAATATTACCTTGTGCAAGCGTGACAGTTAGTCCTTTACCCTCTTTGGGTTGAACAAAATTCACCTTACCTGCATAAGCACTTAATCCACCCACAACCAATAATAGCAATGCATTCACGCCGACTAAATTCCATTGTTTTTTCGATAGTGAAAAAACAAGATTAAAAATGACCGCACTTGCCCAAACGGTAAAGAATGTCATCCCAGTGACACCAAAAATCGGCGCGATGCCGTAAAATGGACTGTCGATTTGGGTATAACCAAATTGTAACCATGGAAAACCGGTAAACACCCATCCACGCAAGAATTCAGTCAATGTCCAAATCGCGGCAAAAATGACTGCACTTTGCACCTGAAAACGCTGGACTAAATAAGTGAAAAGCATTGGATAAAGTGCAAGGTAAGCCGAAAGTAAGCCCACCAAGAGATAACTCACACCAAGGGAAGCGCCACCAAATTGATGAATGCTGACATTTAACCAACTTACACCAAAACAGAAAAAGCCCATCGACCACAAAAAGGTGGCCAAAAGTGCGGTTGATTTTTTGGCATTTTTCGCCACAAAAAGTAATCCGCCTAAGGATACATAGGCTAATCCCCAATAATCAAACGGCGAAAAGGCAAATACGCCAATTACGCCAGAAATCAAGGCTATAAGATAAACGACTAATTTATTCATTTTATCCATACTACAAAAAAACATTCCCCCTCTTTAGCAAAGAGGGGGCTAAGAATACGGTCAAACTGAGTAACTTACTCAGCTTGTTCTTCTACACCTTCCATATCCGACAAATGCTCATCTGGCACGGTTACGCGTACCTGAATTAAACGGCGACTATCGGCTGAAGTCACTTTAAATTGAATATTTTCTAAGGTAATTTCTTCACCGCGTTTAGGCAAATACCCAAAGGCTTGCATGATTAAACCACCAATGGTATCCACTTCTTCATCATCAAAATGCGTATTAAATTGTGCATTAAAATCATCAATATCCGTTAGCGCTCGCACCGCATAAGTGTGACGAGAAAGCTGACGAATATCTGCGACATCTTCCTCATCAAATTCGTCTTCAATATCACCGACAATTTGTTCGAGAATATCTTCGATAGTCACCAAACCTGATACCGCACCAAACTCATCCACCACAATCGCCATATGGAAACGCTCAGAGCGAAAATCTTTTAGCATACGATCGACACGTTTACTTTCCGGCACAATCACAACTGGACGTAACAACTTGGAAAGTTCGAACTCTTCCGCATCTTCACGTAAAAACTTAAGCAAATCTTTTGCGTGTAAAATACCTTCAATATTATCGCGGTCATCCGTATCTGCAATCACAGGAAAACGAGAGTGGGCTGATTCAATAATGGTATTCAAGCAGGCATCAAGATCTTGATTCGATTCAATAAATACGATTTGCGAGCGAGGAATCATGATATCGCGTACGCGAAGCTCTGCGATTTCCATTACCCCTTCAATCATCTCACGAGTGTTTTGATCGATTAAATCGTTTTGTTCTGAATCGCGAATCACTTCGACGAGTTCTTCACGGTTTTTCAACTCACCTTGGAAAAAACGACCAATAAGTGATTGGAAAAAAGATTTTTTAGTTGTTTCAGTTTGATTACTCGAATGTTCTTCGTTCATAAAATTAAATGTGTTACTGTCGGATTGACTGTGTAAAAAGTAGCATATTTTGACAAAAATCGCAAAAAACTTAAGCTAAATAGCTGAAAATAAAGTGCGGTTAAAAACATTATGATTTTTAACCGCATTTCAAAAAATAATAACAAGAAAATGCCGAAAAATATGCTAATTTGCTAAATTAGTGCTTTTGCATTTTTTCCTTTACCTTTACTCGCTCTTCCCATATTTCTTTAGAAATATTATGTTCATCAGCTTCTTCCCACGTAAGATCGCTAATCCCTCTCATATATAGAGATCCCCAGCTATCCTCTTCTGGTATGTATGCAAATTTAATATCAAATTTCATGTCAGAATATAGTGAAAAGGTGTACTGAGTCCATTCTTGAGAAGTACTTTTTTTCAACTCTTTCATCAACAATATTATTTCATATTCAATTTCATTAGGATCATTATAGTGGATTTGACCATCTTCTGATACCCATGCAGAACCACCAGAGTAGTGTTCTGGATAAATAGAGCCAATAAAATCAATTCTTACCGCTTCTATAGGCATTATTGACCATAAAAGCTCTCCGATTTTCTGATATATTTCTTCTTTTTGCATAACTAATATCCTGTAGGTGTATTGTTAATATATATTCCTGGTGACTGTTTACCATTAATAGATGTCACAACAGCGAATGTTGTAGGCCTTGTACTATCTTTTTGGTAAATCGGCACTATTCGAACCTCTACCTTTTCTCCTTTTTTAATTGCATTTGCCCATTGAGTCTCTAATTTATACCATCTTCCCTTCGGACCATTTAATATTTTATCCTGAGCTGTTAAATTTATGGCTCCACCAAAACCATTAAACATCGAAGCGATCAAATGTCCACCACAGTCGGTTTCTAGGCGACACTCTCCTCCAGCTATTCTTTGTTGGTAGTTGTTCCTTTCCGCTTTATCTAAAATAAGCTGCCCCTTCGCCTCAGTGACTCGACCCAGATGATCCGTACGATATGAATGTCCATTACTTAAATTATATTCTGTATTAGGTTTAGGCTTATTTAGCGACCTTCTCTGTTTAGGATCATTTAAATTAATATTTTGTTTAACATACCCCTCTTTTGTTGGTTTTGGGGATTCTACTTTAATATTCTTCCCATTTCCAAGAGAATTTGCGTTCACTTTTTCAGATACCTTACCTGATACCTTACCTGATATTTTACTTGAAATGCTATCTAAAACTGCAGTAGTTTGGTCATAAGCCGTTTTAACAGTAAATTTTTCTATCTGTTCTTCTATCTTAAGACCAGCCATTGGGTCTGTTGCTAGGTTTTTAACATATTTAGCACCATCTTTAACTGCTTTAATTTGATTTTCGAGCTCTCCTTTAGCTTTTTGTACGCCTTTCTTCCCAATATCAGCTAACGAATTCTTATTCCAAATTCTCTTGATAGAATCAACATTATTATTAACCTGATTACTAAGTTTCTTACCATAATCTCGGACAGCAGCTAAAACTTCTGGCCATTTTCCATCTGGGTAATAACCTCCGGTAACTAAATTATCTGCGACTCGTTGTAATGAACGTTTATCTGTAATCATCCCATCTGGAAACATTTTCTTCACACGTTGAACTTCAATTTCTTCAATTTTTCTACGAGCCTCATACCCAGCAGTCTCAACACAAGATGCCCCGCCTCCACATGCAGAAAGATTCTGCTTATATAATTGATAATACTCTCGTTGAAGATCTCTATATAAGGCGAGTTTGGCCTTCTCTCGCTTAATATCTAGATTATTCATTTCTCTTACAATTTTTTCTCTACAAGCTTCAGGGTCTGCCTTACGCTTACAAGCATCATAAGCTTTATCTGCGGCTTCAATTTCCTCTTTCAGAAGCCAATTATTTGCTACTGCATTCTCCGCTATAATACCTCCAATATTTCCATTTTTAGAGGCACTGTAAGAATCTGCACCTTTAGCAGAAGCAGATGAATAGGCAACAGTTTGACCAATAAGGCTTGTGATACCCACAACCATTTCTTTATCTTTATCAGATAATTGGCTTGGGTCTGTCGCTCTAACTTTATCCACAAGTGTTTTTAACTTATCAATAGTGTTTTTTTCTGCTGTTTTAGGCATATCTTTAGAATCGGCCATTACAGCTTGAGTGATAGCCGCAACAACAGGAGCTGAAAGCTCTGCAACACCTGCAGCTAAAGCACCTGACGTACCACTACCACCAAGAGCATTAGCTTCCACTGCTCCCCAAAGAGCATGAGCAACGGTATTGGCAACAAGATTTACTTTGCCGGTTTCTTTATCTATTGTCTGCTCTTTAATTAAAGCATTAGCAAAAGGTGATGCGGCTGTAGCAGCAATACCTTGTGCAGATTGGCCACTTAATGCAGCAATAATCGTAGAAGTAATCGCATTCGCCTTACGGTAATGTTTACCACCTACACTCCATTGTTCGGCTTCATTTTTAACAATAGCTAATTGTTCTGCAACAGCTTCAGCACCCGCCTTATCTTGACGAGCCTCAAGTGCTTTTTTCTCTTCCTCCAAACGAGCTACTTCTTTTAAAAGTGGGGCACGTTGTCTTTCAACATAAGTATTAACCGCACTTTTAATATTCCCTGCAGCGGCTGAAATTTGGCGTTGTTCGCTTAAGATTTGATTAACATCTTTTGGCTTATCAACTTCACCGTTAGCTTGATTAATATCTGTATTAATACCCAAAGCCTGCGCTGTAATTTGCGTCGGTGCAGTATCTTTATTTAAGATAATCTTGCCTTCAGTTAAGGTTGCACGAGTCACCGAGTTATCCGAATCAGACTCATTCATTGGTAAGCCACCACCAAAGTTCGTTGACGAAGATGTTGGGCCATTTGATGAAAAGCTATCCTTCATTTTCGAGCCAATTTGGCTAAATGGAGAGCTACCTGATGATGAATTATCTTTTGGTGTACCACCACTCTGACTATAGCTCGCACTAAATGACATACTCATAGCATCACTGTGACTTTCATTTTGAATATCTTCAAAAGTCAGCTTATTGGTTGCTAATTCACTATTAGCCGGATTCGTACTGGTAATCGCTGCTCCTTTTAAGTGAACATTCTTCGCATTAACATGATATCCGCCTTCTTCAGCAAATAATCCTGCTTGCTCTTTCACCTGTTTATAGCCTGATTCACCTTTTTCTGAATTAGCATAACCACTTACACGCCAGTTATTTCCCCAGCCAAACTCAACTTCTAAACCACCGCCGCTTGATTTGGTCTCAAATTTGTTTTCATCTTGCACACTCGCAATATTGAGATTTCCACCTACGTTAGCGTTGATTGTTTTAGCTTTGGCTGTCGTGCCCGTTAATGTAGTATCACCTTGAGTATTGATATTCAAGGTTTCAGTATTAAGATGGCTATTTGTATAGTTCACCCCTTCTACATTGGTTTTACTGCTTGAACCACCTACACGAGCATAAATACCAATA